>DASWMM010000261.1:0-4630 GCA_036399755.1 Allosphingosinicella sp. | reverse complement strand
GCCCGGTGATGCTCCACCGTGCGATCCTGGGCTCGTTCGAGCGCTTCATCGGCATCCTGATCGAGCACCATGCCGGCCGCTTCCCCCTGTGGCTCGCGCCCGTGCAGGCGGTGGTTGCGACCATCGTCTCCGAAGCCGACGATTATGCCCGCGAGGTTCTCGCCAAGCTCGAGGCGGCGGGGATTCGCGCCGAAGCGGACCTGCGCAACGAGAAGATCAACTACAAGGTGCGCGAGCACAGCCTCAAGAAGGTCCCCAACCTCCTCGTGGTCGGCAAGCGCGAGGCGGAGGAGGGCACCGTCGCCCTCCGCCCGCTCGGCACGGACGCGCGGCAGGAGGTGCTGAGCGTGGATGCGCTGGTCGCAAGGCTCGCGGCCGAGGCAACGCCGCCGGATCTGCGCTAGGGCTGGCTTCCGAGCGCCCTCTCCCGTCACCCCCGCGAAAGCGGGGGTCCCGCTTCTTCTTTTGGGTCATAGCCGAGAAGAAGCGGGATTCCCGCTTTCGCGGGAATGACGGACTGGAGCCTGGCCTACGCGGCGTCGGCGCAACAGAGTTCACGAAAAGCAATCTCGTCGTGGTGCGCGCGTCTTTCAATTTGGCGCGTGAACGACTAATTGGGCGCGACCCCGAATCCAGATGGAGAAATTGCTATACGTCCGCCCATGATCAGGCGCCCACAGGCGCCGCCGCTTAACGGTCCTCGCTTCAACGAATTCATCTCCGTGCCCAAAGTGCGCGTGATCGATGAGAATGGCGAGAATATCGGCGTGCTGCTGACCGGTGAAGCGATCGAGCAGGCCGCGGCCGTCGGCCTCGACCTTGTTGAAGTGTCCCCGAGCGCGGACCCGCCGGTCTGCAAGTTCCTGGACGTCGGCAAGTTCAAATACGAGGCCCAGAAAAAGGCGAACCTCGCCCGCAAGTCGCAAAAGACGCAGGAGATCAAAGAGATCAAGATGCGTCCCAACATCGACGACCATGATTACGACACGAAGATGAAGAAGGTCCGCGACTTCATCGGCGAAGGCGACAAGGTGAAGATCACACTTCGCTTCCGCGGCCGCGAGCTTGCCCACGGCCAGCTCGGCATGGTGCTGCTCCAGCGCGTCCAGGCCGATGCGGCGGAAACCGCAAAGGTTGAGCAGCATCCACGCATGGAAGGCCGGCAGATGCTGATGGTGCTTGCGCCGAAATAAGCGCCTGAAACATCCGCCGCTTTGAAAAGCGTGCATGCCGTAACGGCATCCGGGCGGGGTGATTCCCCGCCCGGTTTCATTTCGCAACCGAATTGTTGCGCGTTTGCACTCACCCGGCGATTCCGGCGGAAAAGTGCGGTTTTCCGCTGGCGAACCGCCCCGCTCTTGGTCTAGCCTCACCCCAAAGCAAAAAAGCTTCAGGAGGGGTTACCATGTCCAGATCGTTTTGGCTGATGTCGGCCGGTCTTGCCGCGCTCACCGCGGCGCCGGCGTATGCGCAGAACAACAGCACGCCGACCGGCGAAACCTCGCAGGTCGAAGATGCCGGCGAGGTCGAGGCCGGTTCGGACGTGTCGCCGACCGACGACGTCGATGCCGGCGAAATCGTGATCACCGCCCAGGGCCGATCCCAGCCGCTTCAGGACGTGCCGATCGCCGTCACCGCGGTGTCCGCCGAAACCCTGCAGAACACCGGCGCAAGCGACATCCGTCAGCTCAACCAGGTTGCGCCGTCGCTGCTGGTCTCCTCGACAGGCTCCGAGGCCAACGGCTCTGCCCGAATCCGCGGCATCGGCACTGTCGGCGACAACCCGGGCCTTGAAAGCTCCGTCGCCGTGTTCATCGACGGCGTCTACCGTTCGCGTTCGGGCATCGGCCTCAGCGAGCTTGGCGAGATCGAGCGCATCGAAGTGCTGCGCGGGCCGCAGGGCACCCTGTTCGGCCGCAACGCCTCGGCCGGCCTTCTCAACATCATCTCCAAGAAGCCGAACATGCGCGAGCTGGAAGGCTTTGGCGAGCTGACCTACGGCAATTACGACTTCATGCGCGCAAGCGGCGGCATCACCGGCCCGATCGGCGAAGGCCTCGGCTTCCGCCTCGACGGCGTGTACGTGCAGCGCGACGGCTTCTACCGCACGGTGAACCCGACCGGCGGCACCGAAAGCCGGATCAACGATCGCGACCGCTTCTTCCTGCGCGGGCAGATCCTGTTCGAGCCCAGCGACGACCTGGAAGTGCGGGTGATCGCCGATTACACCAAGCGCGACGAAAGCTGCTGCGCCGCCGTGTATCTCGATCGCGCAACCAACCCGACTATCGGTAATCTCAACCAGCCGGCCACGCCGATCCTGGTTGGCGGGACCGTCAATCCCAACGGCAACAACATCATCAACGTGCTGCGCGATCTCGGCCAGCCGCTTGCCGCCTTCGACAATCCCTACGACCGCCAGGTCTATGTCAGCCCGGGCCGCAGCTTCCGCGGCGAGACCGAGGACAAGGGCATCTCGCTCAACGTCGATTACAAGCTCGGCGCCGCAACCCTGAGCTCGGTTACCGCTTATCGCGATTACAAGAGCGACCAGGGTTCCGACACCGATTACAGCGGCGTCGACATCCTGTACCGCGCCGCCGACGGCAATTCGGCGCGCAACTTCAAGACCTTCAGCCAGGAACTGCGCCTGCAGGGCAGCGCCTTCAACGACAAGCTCGACTGGCTGGTCGGCGGCTATTTCGCCGACGAGGATCTGACGGTTGTCGACAACCTGCGCTTCGGCAACCAATATGGCCGTTTCGCCACCTGCCGCATCGTCTCGGGTGGTGCGCTAGCCGCGCTGTACTCGCCGACCTCGCCCGGCTGCCTTGCCGCCCGCCCGGCGCTGTTCGGCCCGGCTTCGCCGCTGGTCTTCGCCGCCTTCGACCGGCTGGACTCGATCAACGACCGGGGCACGACCCGCGATGTGTACCGCCAGAACAGCCGCAACTATGCGTTCTTCACGCACAACATCTTCCACATCACCGATCAGCTGTCGCTGACGCTCGGCCTTCGCTACACGAACGAGCGCAAGAAATTCAGCGCCACCTTCGGCAACGACAACGCCGCCTGCGTTGCGAACCAGGCCGCTCTGACGCCTTTCCTGACCAACGCGGGACTTGCCGCGGTTGCGGGGGGCATCATCAGCCTCAGCTGCCAGGGCAATTCCACGGCGGAATTGAACGGCGTGTCGATCAACGACCGCCGCAGCGAAGACGAGTTCACCGGCACGAGCATCCTGTCCTACAAGCCGTCGAACGACCTGCTGTTCTATGCCTCCTACTCGCGGGGCTACAAAGCGGGCGGCTTCAACCTCGACCGCTCGGCGCTCAAGAACCCGATCCAGATCATCAACGGGCTCCCGACGACGACCTTCGCCGCGGCCGGCGGCGCACAGGCGCTGGTCGGCAATCTCCAGTTCGATCCGGAGATCAACAACGCGTTCGAAATCGGCGGCAAGTTCGGCAATGGCCCGATCACCGTCAACGTCGCGTTGTTCCAGCAGCGGTTCCGCAACTTCCAGCTCAACACCTTCAACGGCACCGTCTTCCTGGTGCAAACGGTGAATGGCTGCGGTTCCGACCTGAGCGGCGGCGATCGCGATCAGAACAAGTTCCCGGCGGGTACGCCCGGCTTCAACGCGGCAGCCCCGGCCACCGGCGCCTGCCCGGCCGGCGATGTCGGCTACGGCGTGAAGTCGACCGGTATCGAGATCGAGTCCTCGTTCCGTCCGTACCGCGATATCATGATCAACGCCGGCTTCACTTATGCCGACACCAAATATCGCGATCAGCTGGTCGGCAACCAGTCGGGCGCTCCGCTTGATCCGGCGCTCCGCAGGCTGCCCGGGCGTAACCTGTCCAACGCGCCGCAGACGGTGGTAACCACGTCCTTCACCTGGACTCCGGACATCGGCGACACCGGCCTCAGCGGGCTGTTCTACATCGATAGCCGCCTCACCAGCGACTACAACACCGGCTCGGATCTGTTCCCGCAAAAGGCGCAGGACAGCTACGCACTGTTTAACGCCCGTGTCGGCATCCGTGGGCCCGGCGAGCGTTGGGCACTGGAGCTTTGGGGCCAGAACATCTTCAACCAGAAGTATACGCAGGTTGCGTTCAACTCGCCGTTCCAGGAAGGTGCCGCGACCGCCGCGTTCGCCGATCCGCAGTTCCCGGGCGGGCGGCAAATCTTCTCCGCCTACCTGGCCGAGCCGAGGACCTACGGCCTCACCGGGCGCTTCCGCTTCTAAGCGAGGGCGCAATCAAACAAGAAAGGGCCTCCGGCACGCGCCGGGGGCCCTTTCTTTTGGGGTTCGGGGAGGGTTCAGGTCATTGGATGCGCCGCGCCCCATGCCATCCAGAGCGCCATGGCGATCATCATGAGGTTCTCGGTCAAAGAGACGAAGCCGAGCGGCACGTTGCTGGATCCGCCGACGCAGGCGCATTTCAGGTCCCGCCTGTCGATGTAGACGGCCTTGAACACCGAGACCGCACCGACCGTGCCGATAAACAAGGCGATCGGCACCGACAGCCACACCAGCGCGCCCGACACCATCAGCACGCCTGCAAGCCCCTCGGCGAACGGGTAGACGTAGCTGTACGGCACCCACCGTTTGGCAAGCAGA
>DASWMM010000260.1:0-2613 GCA_036399755.1 Allosphingosinicella sp. | reverse complement strand
CGGAGCGCTTCTGTGGCACACGGTATACCCCTGGCCGCAACGGCCCAAGGGCCTTGTCGAGGAAGGGTTCGCCGAGCTCGCGCGGCGCTGGAAGCCGCTGCTCGACGTCTTCGAGGACCAAGGGGTGGATCTCGCCTTCGAACTTCACCCGGGCGAGGACCTGCATGACGGGATCACCTTTGAACGGTTCCTGGACGCGGTCGGCAACCATCCGCGCGCCAACATCCTCTACGATCCCAGCCACTTCGTGCTGCAGCAGCTCGATTATCTGGCCTTCATCGACATCTACCACGAACGGATCCGCGCCTTTCATGTCAAGGACGCCGAGTTCCGCCCAAACGGCCGCGCCGGCGTTTACGGCGGCTATTCGGAATGGGCGGAGCGGCCGGGGCGGTTCCGCTCGCTCGGCGATGGGCAGGTCGACTTCAAGGCGATCTTCTCCAAGTTCAGCCAATATGATTATGACGGCTGGGCGGTGCTGGAGTGGGAATGTGCGTTGAAGCATCCCGAGCAGGGCGCCGCCGAAGGGGCGCCGTTCATCGCCGCGCACATGATCCGCAAGGCCGAGCGTGCCTTCGACGATTTTGCCGGCAGCGCGCCGGACGCGGCGAAGAACCGCCGGGTGCTGGGGTTGGGGTAAGTACGAGATTGACCCCCAACCCCGCTCATCCTGAGGAGCCGGTGAGCCTGTCGAACCGGCGTCTCGAAGGACGCACGGCCTCTCCGGCCGGTCCTTCGAGACGGGCCTTCGGCACGGGTTCCCATCAAAGTAGTACTTTGACCGGAACCCTGCTCAGTCCCTCCTCAGGATGAGCGGGTGGGGAAGCGAAAAACAGAAGTAGAAAATACAGAACGAAAACAGGGGACGCACTGACATGGACGTGGGCATAAAGGCGCGCTTGTCGCTGATGATGTTTCTGCAATATTTCGTTTGGGGCGCGTGGTTCGTGCCCTTCGCGACCTACCTCACGCGCAACGGCCTGGAAGGAAGCGTCGGCACCATTTATTCGGCGCAGGGCTGGGCGGCGATCGCCGCGCCCCTGTTCGTCGGCGCGATCGCCGACCGCTATTTCGCGGCCGAAAAGGTGAACGGCATCCTGCACCTGTTCTCCGGCGCCTTGCTGTTCCTGCTGTCCTCGGTCGGTGCCGATGCGGGCACCATGTTCCTTGCGACGCTCGGCGTGCTCCTCGCCTATATGCCGACCATTGCGCTGTCGAACTCGGTGGCGCTTAACGCGATTACCAATGCCGAAAAGCAATTCCCGGCAATTCGCGTCTTCGGAACGATCGGCTGGATCGCCGCGGGCCTGATCGTCGGGCTCGTCCTTCCGGGCGACGCGGAGCGCACGGCGCAGCCGCTCCACCTCGCGGGCGCCGTTTCGATCCTGTACGGCCTCTACAGCTTCACGCTTCCCAATACGCCGCCGCGGGCAGGGCAGGGCCGCGCCTCCCTCGGCACCCTGCTCGGTCTCGACGCGATCCGGAATTCGGACCGCAGCTTCTGGGTGCTGATCGTCTGCACCACCCTGATGATGATCCCGTTCAGCTTCTACAACGTCTACGCAAACCCGTTCCTCGACGACATCGGCATGCGCAACCCCGCCGCCGTGCAGACCGTGGGACAGGTGTCGGAGGTCGGCTTCCTGCTGCTCCTGCCGCTGTTTTTCCGCTTCGTCGGGATCAAGGGCGTGCTGTTCATCGGCATGGCGGCCTGGGCGGTGCGGTACGTGATTTTCGCCAACGGTTTCACGGCGGACGGGCCGATCGAGCCGCTCATCTACCTTGGGCTTGCGCTTCACGGCGTCGGCTTCGATTTCGTGTTCGTCGCCGCGACCATCTGGGTCGGCACCCACTTCGCCGCGGAGGCGAGCAGCCGCGCCCAATCCTTCCTGGCGCTGATGACCTGGGGCATCGGCTATCTGATCGGCAGCAACCTCGCCAATGCGGTGCAGCAGGGCGCGGGCGGCGGCGCGACCGACTGGCAGAGCTTCTGGCTTCTGCCCGCCGGTTTCGCGGCGGTGACCGCGCTCCTTTTCCTGTTCATCTTCCGGAACCGGCCAGCGGAATTGCCCGCGCAATAAGGGCGGCGGCCCTGCGAACCGGACGGGCACGGAGCGGCTGGACAGCAGCCGGAGGATGGGCCACCTTGCTCCGCATTGAGAGCGCTAACAATCGCGCCGGTGGAGAGGATTAGCCGTGACGATGCAAGGGTTCGCGCTCGACCGCCGCTCGCTGCTTGCGGCGATGGGAGCCTTGATCGGCGCAAGTGCGCTTCCGGAGGCCGCGTGGGCGCAGGAGGAAGGTGCCAAGCCTTACTTCGCGCCGCCGCTGTTCGCGATCCTCGACGAAGTATGCGCGATCATTATCCCCAAGACCGACACGGCGGGCGCACGCGAAGCTGGCGTGCCGCAGGTTATCGACGGGCTGATGCGCAATTGGGCATCCGCCGAGCACCGGCGCCAGTTCGAAAAATTGCTGCACGACATCGATGCGAGCGCACGCTCCGCAGACGGCGGAGGCGGGTTGCTCAGCCTGCCGCCGACGCGGCGCCTCCATATCGTCACCGCGTTCGATGCGGCGCAGATGGCCGAGCGCGACAGCGTCTACCGCCGG
>DASWMM010000259.1:0-13172 GCA_036399755.1 Allosphingosinicella sp. | reverse complement strand
CCTTGCTGGCTTTGTCGCTCGCCCGGTGGGACTTCAACGCAAACCCGTTTGCGACCGGCCACCTGCAGCTGCTCCAGGTCGGCTCGGACACGCTCCTCCGGATCGACCGGGACGGCAGCGGCGGAACCGCCTGGGATTTCTCGACTCTGATCACCTTCAGCAACACCATCGCCGCCGCCTTCACCTACCAGAATCTCGACGGCTTCCCCGCCGACGGCAGCATCCCGGCGGGTCTTACGCTCACCGGCACGGCAGGGAACGACTCCCTGGTCGGCGCGGCCGGCGACGACACGATCGACGGGCTGGACGGCATGGACCGGCTGTCGGGCGGCAGCGGCGACGACACGATCACCGGCGGGGCCGACACCGACTATCTCTATGGCGAGGGCGGGAACGACGTGCTCGATGGCGGCGCCGGAACGGATATACTGGACCCAGGCTTCGGTACCGACATCGTGCGCGGCGGCGACGGCAACGATTACATCACGAGCGAAACTGGTGGCGACCAGCTTCTCCAGGGCGAGGGCGACAACGACACCTTTTCCATCGGCCGCTCTTATGCCGGAACCGGCGACACCGTGACCGCACAGGGCGGCGGCGGCGACGACAGCTTCAGGCTGTACGCCTACGGGCCGCACCACCTCTTCAAGCTGGACGGTGGCGCCGGCAACGATTCGATCCAGATCGGCTGGCTGCAGGGTACCGCCGAACTGACGCTGGGCACCGGCACGGACGTGATCGAACTCAACGACAGCCAGAATGTGCTCCTTCGCTATGGTTCGGTGATCGTCCAGGATTTCGAGACGGGCGCTTCCGGCGACAGGCTCGATCTCGATACCTGGCTGGTCAACGCACTGGTGGCTTGGGACCAGGTATCGAACCCGTTCGGCACGGGACACCTCAAGCTCGTCCAATCGGGCGCGGATGTTTTGCTGCAGGTGGACGCCGATGCGGGCGGGTCGGCAAGCGCGTTGCGGACCGTGGTCACCTTCAGGAATGTCGATGCGGCCAGCTTCGTTCAGGAAAATCTGGGTGGGTATCCGGCGGACGGATCGGAGCCGCAAGGGATCACCCTGATCGGCACCGCCGCCTCCGAAACCCTTACCGGCACCGCCGGCGCCGACCGCATCGAGGGCGTCGGCGGTTACGACAGCATCGACGGCAGGGGCGGCAACGACATCCTGATCGGCGGCGCTGCCTTTGACGACATTCGCGGCGGCGCGGGCAACGATACAATCGACGGCGGCGATGGCGGCGGCCTGCTGAACGGCGAAACCGGCGACGACCTCATCCAGGGCGGCGCCGGCACCGACACCATCTACCTGGGCACCGGCGCCGATACGGCGCATGCCGGTGCCAACAACGACAGCCTCGTCTTCCAGTCGTCCGACGGGACCGGCAAGACTTCGACCGGCTACGGCGAGGCGGGCAACGATTCGTTCTCCATGCGGTCCTACACGTCCGCGATCTACATCGCCGATGGCGGCGAGGGAGACGATCTCTTCGAGATCGGGGGCGTCACCGGCGCCACCACTCTGACCCTGGGCGCCGGCGCCGACCGGATCACGATTGCGGGCGACCGGTACAGCGGCGGCAGCGGCACTCTTACGGTGACCGATTTCACGGTGGGCACGGGCGGCGACTTCCTCGACCTCGCCGGAGCCATGTCGCTCCTGACCACCGGCTGGGACGGCACCAACAACGCCTTTGCCACGGGCCACCTGAGGCTTACCCAGAGCGGCAGCGCGAGCCTCATCGAGATCGATCGTGATGGCGGCTCGAACGGCGCTTGGGTGCCGCTCATCACCTTGCTCGACACCGTTGCGAGCAGCCTTTCCACCGCTTCGATCGGCTTCACGCCGACGGTCATCTACGGCACGGGCGGCGACGACGAACTGATCGGCAGCGTACGGGACGATCACTTCATCGGCGGCAATGGCAACGACTTGCTGGATGGGCGCGCCGGCGCCGACGAACTTGCGGGCGGCAAAGGCGACGACACGTATGTGGTCGACAGCTTTGCCGACGTGGTCACCGAGCTTGCCGGGGAAGGCACCGACAGTGTCGTCACTGCGCTCGGCAGCGTTACCGATTACACCAAGCTTTACGTCCTGCCGGATGCGGTGGAGAATTTCACCGGCACTTCGGCCACCGGCCAGGGGGTGCGCGGCAATGGGCTGGACAACGACATGGTCACCGGCGCTGGCAACGACCTTCTCGTCCTTGACGATGGCGGCAACGACACCGTCGCGTCGGGCGGCGGCGCCGATTTCTTCTATTTCGGCGCGGCCTGGACCGCCGCCGACAAGGTGGACGGCGGCGCCGGCTTCGACACCGTTGCGCTGCTTGGAAGCTACAATATGCTCCTCGATGCCGGTCACCTGACCGGAGTCGAGCGCCTGAACCTGTACACCGGCCTTCATGAGCCCGGCGGCACGGCCGCATCCTATTCGATCACGACGACGGACTCGGCGGTTGCCGCGGGGACGGCGCTCAACATCCTCGCCGGGTCTCTGCGGGCGGAGGAAACGCTTGTGTTCAACGGATCGGCCGAAAAGGATGGGCGGTTCACCGTCACCGCCGGTGCCGGCAACGACATCCTCGCCGGTGGCGCGAAGAACGATTACCTGGCCGGCGGTGCCGGCAAGGACTCGCTCTACGGCCTGTTCGGGAACGATACGCTGTACGGCGGCCTTGGCGCCGACATGCTGGACGGCGGCGCGGGCAAGGACTTCTTCCAGTATCACAGCGCCGCCGAATCCACCGGCCTGAACTTCGATACGCTGAGCCGCTTCGACGCTTCGGCCGACAGGATCGACCTGCCGTTCACCCTCAGCGGCTGGGCCGGGCGCTTCACCGGCAGCCTGTCGGCGGCGAGCTTCGATTCGGATCTGGCGAAGGTGCTCGACGATGCGCTGTCCAGCCACTCGGCCGCCATGTTCCAGGCCGATGGCGGCGATTTCGCCGGACGGGTGTTCGTCGTGGTCGATGGCAATGGCGATGGGGCTTATACCGCCGGGCAGGATTACCTCTTCGAACTCGCCAGCCCGGTGATGCCGCTTTCGATCCCGCCGGTTTTTGCCTGACCGGCGCGCGATTGGCGCGGGGCCACCGGCTTGATATGACCTGGGGCATGAAAACATTCCCCGGCGCCGCTCTGGCGGCACTTCTTCTCGCGCTCGGCGCCTGCACCGCGCCCGGCACCGGGCCCGGGGAGGCGGTGCCGCAGGTCGATGGCTGGCGCTCCGTTGCGACGGAGGCGGACCGCGCCCGCCTTCGGGACTGGCGCGATGCCTGGCTGAAAGCGCTGAAGCAGGCGCGCGCCGCCGGCCATGGGTCCGAGATCGCTGCCGAGGGCGTGCTGCTCCAGCCCGATGCCGCGCTGGACGGCGCCGCGCCGCCCGCCGGCGATTATCGCTGCCGCACGATCAAGATCGGCGCCAAGAGCGAAGGCCTGCTCGAATACATCGCCTATCCCGCGTTCATGTGCCGGATCGGCGCCGGTGATGGGGCGCGGGACTTCGCAAAGCTCACCGGATCGCAGCGGCCGATCGGGCGGCTGTTTCCGGAAAACGAACGGCGGATGATCTTCCTCGGCACGCTGCAGCTCGGCGATGAAGCGGGGACGCTCCGCTACGGCCACGATGCCGAGCGGGCGATGGCGGGCATATTGGAGCGGGTGGGCGAACGGCGCTGGCGGCTCGTGTTCCCCTCCCCGCATTACGAATCGCTGATCGACGTCATCGAACTCATTCCGGAAGGCTGACCCAACATGATCCGCACCCTGCTTGCCGCCGCTTTGCTCGCCTCCGCCGCCGCGCCGGCGCTTGCCGCCGATGCCGTTTCGGAAGGGGTCGCCAAGGACATGCCGTCGCTGATGGCGATGTACCGCGATTTCCACGCCAATCCCGAACTCAGCATGCAGGAGGTGAAGAGCTCCGCGAAGCTCGCCGCCGAAGCGAAGAAACTGGGTTTCGAGGTGACCACCGGCGTCGGCAAGACGGGCGTGGTAGCGGTGATGAAGAACGGCCCCGGCCCGGTGCTGCTGCTGCGCGCCGACATGGACGGGCTGCCGGTGGTGGAGCAGACGGGGCTGGCGTTCGCGTCCAAGGTCAAGGGCACCAGCCTCGCCGGGGTGGAGAGCGGCGTGATGCACGCCTGCGGCCACGATACGCACATGGCCGCCTGGGCCGGCACCGCGCGGCGGATGGCGGCGATGAAGAGCCAGTGGTCCGGCACCTTGGTGATGATCGCCCAGCCCGGCGAGGAAACCAGCGAAGGCGCCAAGGCGATGCTGGAAGACGGCCTGTTCACCCGCTTCCCCAAGCCCACCCACGCGCTCGCTTTCCATGATTCGGCGAGCCTTCCGGCAGGCACGGTCGGCTACAATGTCGGCCCGGCGCTGGCCAACGTCGACAGCGTCGATATCCTGGTAAAGGGCGTCGGCGGCCATGGCGCCTACCCGCACACCACCAAGGATCCGATCGTGCTCGCCAGCCGGATCGTTACCGCGCTGCAGACCATCGTCAGCCGCGAAGTCGATCCGCAGGAGCCGGCGGTGATCACCGTCGGCAGCTTCCACGCCGGCGCCAAGCACAACATCATCTCCGACGAAGCGACGATGTTGCTCACCGTCCGCAGCTACACCGACGACACCCGCAAGATCCTGCTCGACGGCATCCGCCGCATCGTCAACGGCGAAGCGATCGCCGCCGGAATGCCGGCGGACAAGATGCCGGTGGTGACCGTTCGCGAGGCCCAGCACACGCCCGCGACGGTGAATACGGAAGCGCTGACCACCGGCACCGCCGCGCTCCTCACCCAGCGCTTCGGGCCTGAGCGCGTGCTCAAGACCCGGCCGGCGATGGGCGGCGAGGATTTCGGCCGCTTCTACCTGGCGGACAAGAGCATCGAGAGCACCATCTTCTGGGTCGGCGGCGTGCCCCAGGCGCAGTGGGACAAAGCCGGCGGCGATCCCGCCAAGCTGCCCTCGCTGCACAGCCCCTTCTGGGCCCCCGACGCGGAGAAGACGATCTCAACGGCGACGGAAGCGCTGACCGTGGCAGCGATGGGGGTGTTGGGGAAGGGATAGGTTCTTCTACTCCCTCCCCCATCTCGGGAGAGGGAAGGGGCCCGCGCCGAGGGTCCCATCGAAGCAGTACTTCGATGGGTACCCTGTAGGCGTGGGAAGGGTGAGGGACTGAACGGTGCACAACAGGCCCTCACCCTCCCACCGCTTCGCGGCGGGCCCCTCCCTCTCCCGAGATGGGAGGGGGGTTTGAAGCATTCCCTCCTCCGCCTCTTCCCGCTAGAGGCGGCGCGTTCCATCCCTTGCAGGACATAGGCATTGGCCAACGTAACGGTGATCGGCGCCCAGTGGGGCGACGAAGGCAAAGGCAAGATTGTCGACTGGCTGGCGAGCCGGGCCGATGTGGTGGTGCGCTTTCAGGGCGGCCACAATGCCGGCCACACCCTGGTTGTCGGCGAGCAGGTCTACAAATTGTCGCTGCTGCCGTCGGGCATCGTTCGCGGCACTTTGTCGGTGATCGGCAACGGCGTGGTGCTCGATCCCTGGGCGCTCAAGGCGGAGGTCGAGAAGCTCGCCGCGCAGGGCGTGGCGATTTCGCCCGAGACGCTGCAGATCGCCGACAATTGCCCGCTGATCCTGCCCTTTCACCGCGATCTCGACGCGCTGCGCGAGGATGCGTCGGGGAGCGGCAAGATCGGCACCACCCGCCGCGGGATCGGCCCGGCTTATGAGGACAAGGCCGGCCGCCGCGCGATCCGGGTGTGCGATCTTGCTCATCTCGGCCACCTCGGCCCGCAGATCGACCGGCTTTGCGCCCACCACGATGCGCTGCGCGTCGGCTTCGGCGAGCCGCCGATCGACCGCGACCGGCTGGAGCGGGACTTGAGCGAGATCGCCGACTTCGTTCTGCAATTCGCGCGGCCGGTGTGGCTGACCTTGAACGAAGCCAAGGCGCGCGGGCGGCGGATATTGTTCGAAGGCGCGCAGGGCGTGCTGCTCGATGTCGATCACGGCACCTACCCGTTCGTGACCTCGTCCAACACGGTAGCGGGCACGGCGGCGAGCGGCACGGGGCTTGGCCCGTCGGCGGCGGGCTTCGTGCTCGGCATCGTCAAGGCCTACACCACGCGCGTCGGCGCCGGCCCTTTCCCCACCGAACTGGAGGACGACGTCGGCCAGCGGCTCGGCGAGCGCGGGCGCGAGTTCGGAACGGTGACCGGCCGCAAGCGCCGCTGCGGCTGGTTCGACGCGGTGCTTGTGCGCCAGTCCTGCGCGGTCTCCGGCGTGACCGGCATCGCGCTGACCAAGCTGGACGTGCTCGATGGGCTGGAGGAGCTGCGCATCTGCACCGGTTACCGCCTGCGCGGCGAGACCTTGAGCTACTTCCCCGCCCATTCGGCCGATCAGGCGCTGGTCGAGCCGGTCTACGAGAGCATCCCGGGTTGGGAACAGTCCACGGCCGGGGCGCGGAGCTGGGCCGATCTGCCGGCGGCGGCAATCAAGTATATTCGGCGGGTCGAGGAATTGATCCAGTGCCCGGTCGCCCTGGTCTCGACCAGCCCGGAGCGGGAAGACACGATTCTGGTGCGCGATCCCTTCGCGAGCTGAGCCAACAAGCACACGTCCCCGCGGTTTCTCGTCACCCCCGCGAAAGCGGGGGTCCCGCTTCTTCTTCCTCTCTCGAAGTAGAAAAAGCGAGATTCCCGCTTCCGCGGGAATGACGGAGGGAGTTAGCGCCTCACCCGCATTGGGCGCGGTGGAGCAGTTTCTGGTCGGCGAGGACCAGCGCCATCATGGCTTCCACCACGGGCACGCCGCGGATGCCGACGCAGGGGTCGTGGCGGCCCCTCGTCGAGATCTCCCTCGCTTCGCCCTCGCGAGTGATCGTCTCGACTGGCGTCAGGATCGAACTGGTCGGCTTGAAGGCGACGCGCACGCGCACCGGCTGGCCGGTGGAGATGCCGCCGGCGATGCCGCCGGCGTGGTTGGCGAGGAAGATGGGGCGGCCGTCCGGGCCGGGGCGCATGGCGTCCGCGTTGCCTTCGCCGCTCGCAAGGGTCGCGGCGAAGCCGTCGCCGATCTCGACGCCTTTTACCGCATTGATGCTCATGCAGGCGGCGGCGAGTTCGCTGTCGAGCTTGGCGTAGATCGGAGCGCCCCAGCCGGGCGGCACGCCTTCGGCCTCGCAGACCACGGTGGCGCCGAGCGAGGAGCCCGCTTTGCGCGCTTCGTCGACGATCCGTTCCCAACGTTCTACGGTGCCCGGGTCCGGGCAGAAGAAGGGGTTGCGGTCGATCTCGTCGGGGTCGAAGCGGGAGTAGAGAATAGGCGCGTGGCCGATCGCTTCCACCCAGGCGCGGATGCGGACATTGGGGATCACCAGCCGCGCCACCGCGCCCGCCGCGACCCGCGCCGCGGTTTCGCGCGCCGACGCCCGGCCGCCGCCGCGCGGATCGCGAAGGCCGTATTTCTCGTCATAGGCATAATCGGCGTGGCCGGGGCGGTAGGCCTTGCCGACCTCCGAATAATCCTTTGAGCGTTGGTCGACATTCTCGATCAGGAGACTGATCGGCGTGCCGGTGGTGCGGCCTTCGTACACGCCAGACAGGATGCGCACCGCGTCGGGCTCGCGGCGCTGCGTAGTGAAACGGCTGGTCCCGGGCCGGCGACGGTCGAGCCAGGGCTGGATGTCGGCTTCGGAGAGCGCGATACCGGGCGGGCAGCCGTCGATCACGGCGCCAAGCGCGGGACCGTGACTTTCACCCCAGGTGGTGAAGCGGAAGACCCGGCCGAATGTGTTGAAACTCATGTCGTGCCCTCACCCTTCCCACGGCTTCGCCGCGGGCCCCTTTCCTCTCCCGAGATGGGAGAGGGAGAGACATATCACGTGGTCGCGATGTCGGGAGCGTCTTCAGCCTTCATGCCGACGACATTGTAGCCGGCGTCGACGTGGTGGATCTCGCCGGTGACGCCCGAGGCGAGGTTCGAGAGCAAATACAGGCCGGCGCCGCCGACATCGTCGATGGTGACGTTGCGGCGCAGGGGGCTGTTATATTCGTTCCACTTCAAGATGTAGCGGAAGTCGCCGATGCCGCTTGCCGCAAGCGTCTTGATCGGGCCGGCGGAGATGGCGTTGACCCGGATGTTCTCGGGGCCGAGGTCCATCGCAAGATACTTCACGCTGGCCTCGAGCGCGGCCTTGGCGACGCCCATCACATTGTAGTGCGGGATGACCTTCTCGGCCCCATAGTAGGTCAGCGTCAGCAGGCTGCCGCCGTTCGGCATCATCGCGCGGGCGCGGCGGGCGACGGCGGTGAAGCTGTAGACCGAGATGTTCATCGACATCAGGAAGTTGTCGAGGCTGGTATCGACATAGAGGCCGCGAAGCTCATTTTTGTCCGAAAAACCAATGGCGTGGACGACGAAGTCGATCGTTTCCCAACGTGCCTTGAGCGTCTCGAACGCGCGGTCGAGATCGGCCATGTCGGAAACGTCGCACTCGATCAGGAAATCGGAGCCCACCGAGGCGGCAAGCGGCGCGACCCGCTTCTGCAGCGCCTCGCCCTGATAGGCGAAGGCGAGCTCCGCCCCCTGCTCGCCGAGCTGCTTGGCGATCCCCCAGGCGAGCGACTTGTCGTTGGCGAGCCCCATGATCAGCCCGCGCTTGCCCGCCATCAACCCCGTCATGCCTTTGTCTCCCCTTCGCCCTTAACGGCGTCCGCGTCCCCATGCGCGTCATCTATCTCGGCCTCGAGTTCGGCGACTTGCGCCTCCTCGACGACCGCCTCCGCCTCCGCGACCTTGATGTCCTCTACCGTAGGCTCGGGCGGTTCCGCCAGCGCGGCGTTGAGCTGAGCGCCGAGAACCACGCCAAGCCCGATAACGTAGAAAAACAGCAAGGCAATGATCACGCCGGCCAGGCTGCCGTAGGTAAGGTCGTAGCCGCCAAGGCTGGTCAGCATCACCGGCAGAAGCGCGGTGGTGGCGATCCACCACAATGTCACCAGCAGCGCGCCCGGCCATTTGCGGAAGTGGCGCCCGCGGTAGCGCCGCGGAGTGAGGGACACGAAGATCAGGTAGATGGAGCCGAACAGGATCAGGCCGGGAATGACTCGCGACAACGCCAGCATTCCGGCGAAATCATCGGCCCGCGGCACGAGCCGCTCGATGAACTGGGTGATGCTGGAAAGGACGATGGTGGCGCTGAACGAGAGCAGCATCATCAGCACCGCGGCGAAAATCAGGCCGATCGAGCCGAGGCGGTATTCCCAGAAGGGCGCGCCCAGCGTCACGCCGTATGCGCGGCGCAGGATGTCGCGGATCGTTTCAATGAAGCTGCCGGTGGTCCAAAGGCCGACAAGGGCGCCGAGCCAGAGCAGGTTACCGGAGCGCGCCTGTAAAACGTCGTTGATCGGCTTTCTGAGGACGTCCGCCACGTCGGGCGGCATGGTCTGGAACAAGGCAACCACCGCCTGCGCGCCGCCTTCGCTCTGCCCGAACAGCCGGGCAACCGCCGCAGCAACGATGACGAAGGGAAACAGCGTCATCAGCGCCAGATAGGCAAGGTTGCCGGCGTGAATGAAGCCATCATTATAGGTACCGATCGCCACCCGCTTGACCACTTCGAACGGATATTCGCCCGGCTTCATGCCGTGGCGAATCTTGCCGAAGCGGGACTTGGTTCGGGCGAGGCGCTTGCGCCTTGCCTCGGGCGATTCGGGGGAAAGGGTGGTTTGCACGATGTGCTAGACGCCCAGAGCCGCTCTCGGGTTGCCTTGACCCTTGCGGCTCCACCCTTCCACGAAGCGCAAAAGCTCGGCATCGTCGGCCGGAACGTCGATCATCAGGGTGATGAGCTGGTCGCCGCGGACGCCATCCTTGCCGGTGAAGCCGCGGCCCTTGAGGCGCAACGTCTTGCCGGACGACGCGCCCTTTGGCACCGTCACCATCACCGGACCGTCCACCGTCGGCACCTTGACCTTGGCGCCGAGCAGGGCCTCGTCGAGGCTGACCGGCAGGTCGACGCGGATATTGTCGCCCTCGCGGGTGTAGAAGCGGTGTGGGTTGATCGAAATGGTGACGATGGCGTCGCCATTGCCGCCCGTGCCGCTGTGTCCCTGGCCGGCGAGGCGGATCTTGGTGCCTTCCTCCACACCCTTGGGAAGCTTGATCTCGACCGTCTTGCCGCCCTGCAGGGTGACGCGCTGCTCGCGAAGCACGGCCGCGTCTTCAAAGGAGACGGGCAGGCGGTAGGAGATGTCGGCGCCCTTTTGCGGCGGGGCCGAGCGGCGTCCGCCAAAGCCCCCGAACCCGCCGAAGCCGCCGCCCGGAGCGGCGCCGCCGCGCTGCTGCTGGCTGAACAGGCCTTCAAACAGTTCGGAGATGTCGACCTCTTCGCCGCCCATGCCCCCCGGGCCGCCGCGGCCGCCCATATTGGGGCGGAAACCGCCGCCACCGCCGGGGCCGCCGGGACGCGCCCCGCCGCCGCCCCCGAAGCCGAAGGGCGAGCGCGGGTTGCCGTCCTCGTCGATCTCGCCGCGGTCGTAGCGGGCGCGTTTGTCCTTGTCGGACAGGATGTCATAGGCCTGCGTCACCTTGGAAAAGCGCGCGGAAGCCGCCGGATTGTCCTTGTTCTTGTCCGGGTGAAGCTCCTTGGCGAGCTTGCGATACGCCTTTTTGATATCGGCCTCGGCCGCGTCGCGCTTCACGCTTAGGGTTGAATACAGATCCGCCATTGCAACGTCGTTCTCTAGCCTGCCTGAAAAGTCCACTGTTGCACTTCTGCCACGTGCCGGAAATGGGAATGTGTGCGGGGCCGTGCAAGCGGTGCGCTTGTGCGGGCGTGCGAAGGGCGGCAAGGGAGTTTTCATGGCCGACGACCCGCACGCGATCTTCGAGGAATGGCTCGCCGAGGCGCAGCTTTCCGAGGTGAACGACCCCACGGCGATGGCGCTGGCGACCGTCGATGCACAGGGCCAACCGTCGGTGCGAATGGTGCTGATGAAGGGCCACGACGCGCGCGGCTTCGTTTTCTACACCAACCTGGACAGCCGCAAGGGTGGCGACCTCGCCGCCAATCCGCGCGCGGCCGTGCTATTCCACTGGAAGTCGCTGCGGCGCCAGGTGCGCGTCGAAGGCCCGGTGGAGCCGGTGAGCGCCGAGGAAGCCGACGCCTATTTCGCAACGCGCGGACGGGATTCGCAGCTCGGCGCCTGGGCCTCCGACCAGTCGCGGCCGCTGGACGCGCGCGCCACCTTCGAAGCGCGGTTCGAAGCGGTGAAGGCGCGGTTCGAGGGCGGCGAGGTGCCGCGGCCGCCGCGCTGGTCGGGTTATCGCGTCTTGGCGGAGCGGATCGAGCTTTGGAACGACCGCGCGCACCGGCTGCACGAACGGCGGCTGTTCACCCGCGACAGGCAAGGCAACTGGCACGACGGCCTGCTCTTTCCATGAGCATCGGCCATGCCCACCACCATCATGGCGCCGGCACGCGGGCCGACCATGCGGGGCTCGCCAAGCGCGCCGCGATCGCCAGCGTCACCATGGCGCTCTTCCTGTTGTGCCTCAAAGCCTATGCGGCGCTTGCAACCGGTTCGGTGGCGATGCTCGGCTCGCTTGCCGACACCGGCCTCGACGTCGTCGCCTCGCTGATCACGCTCTACGGGGTGCGGCTCGCGGCGACGCCGGCCGATCACGACCACCGCTTCGGCCACGGCAAGGCGGAGGCGCTGGCGGCGCTCGCCCAGGTCGGCATCATCACATTCTCCGCCCTCGCGATCGGCTGGCGCGCGGTGCAGCGGCTGAGCGGGGGCGAGACCACGGCCAATGCCGAATACGGCATCGGCGTTTCGCTGGTCGCGATCGTCACCACCCTTGCCCTGCTCGCCTATCAGCGCCGGGTGATCGCCCGCACCGGATCGGTCGCGATCGAGGCGGACCATGTGCACTACCAAAGCGATTTGCTGCTCAATTTCTCGGTGATCGGCGCACTGATTCTGGATCAATATGCGGGGCTAACCGGCGCCGATCCGGTGTTCGGCATCGCCATCGCCCTGTGGCTGCTGTTCGGCGCCTGGCGCGCATCCAGCCGGGCGGTGGACCAGTTGATGGACAAGGAATGGCCGGAGGCGAAGCGGGCGCACTTTGTGGAGGTGGCGAGCCGCCACCCCGCGCTGCGCGGCATCCACGATCTTCGCACCCGAACCAGCGGCAGCCTCGATTTCGTCCAGTTCCACGCCTGGGTCGATCCCGACATGACGATCGCCGCCGCGCACGACGTGATGGACGAGGTCGAGCATTGGCTGGAGCATGAATTCCCGGGCGCCGAAATCCTCATCCACCTCGATCCGGAGGGGCAGGTGGACCAGCCCGGCAACCTTCTTGTCGAGACCAACCTTTCGCCCGCCAGGAACGATTGAATATGCCCGAACTCCGCCTCGTCCAGGTCGATGCGTTCGCCGATCGGCCGTTCACGGGCAACCCGGCGGCGGTGGTGCCGCTGGAGGCGTGGCTGGCGGACGAGGTGATGCAGGCGATCGCGATGGAGAACAACCTCAGCGAAACCGCGTTCACCGTGCCCGATGCGAGCGGCGAGGCGGATTACGAGCTGCGCTGGTTCACGCCGACGACGGAAGTTGCGCTGTGCGGCCATGCCACGCTGGCGAGCGGGCATGTTCTGATCGACGGTCCCCGCGTTCGCTTCCACACCCGCAAGGCCGGGGTGCTGGAGGTCCGCAGCGGCATCGCCGGTTACGAACTCGATCTGCCGGAAACGCTCGTAGAGGCGGCGGAGCACCACGCGTTGCTCGACGCACTCGGCACCCCCGCCGGGCAGGTGTTCCTGAGCGTTACCGGTGCGGAGTCGACGGCCATCATCTTGCTGGAAGACGAAGCGGCGGTGCGGGCGTGCGCGCCGGACATGGTCAAGCTTGGCCGGATTGAACTCATGGCGATCGTTACCGCGCCGGGCGATGAGCACGACGTGGTGAGCCGCGTCTTCGTGCCGGCCTGGGGCGTGGATGAGGACCCGGTGACGGGCTCGGCACACGCCGCGCTGACCCCGTTCTGGTGCGAACGCCTCGGCCGCGACAGCTTCAGCGCGTTTCAGGCGAGCCGGCGCGGCGGAGCGGTGCAGTGCCGGCGGGTG
>DASWMM010000258.1:0-7707 GCA_036399755.1 Allosphingosinicella sp. | reverse complement strand
AGATCGAGCACGCCATCGACCAGATCGGGGCCGTAGACGCGGTCCCAAAGCCCGCCGGCATCCGCCTGAACGGGCTGCCCGCTATCCAGCGCTTCCAGGATTTGCACGGCCCGGCTCGACCGATCCCAGGGCGCGTAGACGGCGCCCGTCCGCACCAGCAGCATGTTCTCCGCCCGGGGCGCCGGATGCCGCGATGTCAGGCTCGCCACAACCGCGCATCGGATGCCGCGGCGTTCACACGCCTCGACGAGCTCCGCTGCGCCGCCGCCGTCCCGCGCGTCGAGTATCGCCCACGGTCGGGCATCCGCAATCATCCGGGCGCCTTCACCCCCGCAGCGGACGTAGTGCAGCCCGCGCACCTCGCACGCGCGCACGGCAAGCCGGGTGAGCGGGCCGTCATCCCCGACGATCATCAGGGGAGACACGTCCTCCGAGCCGATTTCGACCTCGAAGCTGGGCTCGCTTCCCGGAACTGCGTCAATGAAGCGAGAGCTGCGATGCCACCAACCGGGCGATTTCAGAAACGGAAGGTCGGGCATTCCGCCGCCGGCCAGTTGCTGGAGAACCGGCTCCATCAGCGTTGCCCGCGGCGTGCCCGTCCGGCAGTCGTAGACCCCCGTCTCGTAGTGGCCGATGAAGCGCGTCACCATGCGGTTCCAGTCGTGGGAGCCGAGCAGCGACCAGGCGGTGACCGCCCGAATGTCCACGCCGGCATCCTGCAGTGCGGCGACTCCCTGCCAGACCTCGACGAACCAGCGAACCTGCTCCTCGCGCGTGGCGCCGTTGTGGCATTCGGTCACCGCCATCGGCAGGCCATAACGGTCCCACGCCTGCTGGAGCAGGGCCGGGAGGCCGAGAACGCCCTCCTTGCGGTTGCGGATCGCATCCACGTCGACGAACTCGAGGCCCGAGCATTTCCCCGTCTCCCGGTCCGCCAGCGAGCGGTGGGGGTAGAGCTCCACCCGGTGGTCGCGCAGACGCTCGCTTGATAGGTAATGGTTGATGCCGATGATGTCGGGCGGGCACGGATCGTCGGCGATCACCCGCAGCCGGTCGGCAAGGCCGAAGCTCGCGATATGGTCCCAAAGCGCGTGTCCGGGAACAACCATTCCGCACAGCAGGTCCCATCCGACCCAGCGCCGCTCGTTCTGGAAATCGGCGTCGCATTGAAGCGGCGGCGTGGCGTGGCAATAGCCCAGGTCGTCCGTCTGGATCAGCCGTGCGTCCGGATTGATCCGGCGGATCTCGCGCATCGCCAGCCTGGTGGCGTCGATTTCGTTGAGGAGCGCGGTCCAGAACAGCCGCTCATCCTTGGTGTGGGGATACCAATAGCCGTACAGGGCGCTGAACCGCGCGGTGGTGAGGTTCTCGTTCACCGGTGTCCAGTCGCGCACCCAGGGATAGCGGGCGGCGACGGCGGCGGCGTGGCCGGCGAGGCCCGGCGCGAAGCTGTCGTCGATCAGGCTGGTATAATGCGGGCCGCTGCCGTGGTGGCAGAGCGTCAGGATCGGGTTCATCCCGAGCCGGCGGATCTCGGCCAGCCGCTCGTCGGTCCAGCGGAAGTCGCGCTTCTCGGGCGCCTGCGGGGAAATTCGCTCCCAAAGCGCGGGATACCGCAGAGATCGTACACCTAGATCGGCAAAGAGCTGCAAGTCCTCGATGCGCTCTTCATGACCGCTGCGAGGTGTCTGGTCGAACCATTCATGTCCAACCCGGTTGACCGTGCATTCATATCCGCCCCACAACTCGATCGAGCTCATAACTAACCTTCGTGTTTTAATGACAGCGCGGTGAGTGCTTACAAGGCTGAGTGGGCATACCACGGAGATGCGAACCGAACGGCTTCGATGCTACCATGTTCCAGGTAAAGTCGCCGGTTTAACATACCGCAACCACTTTCTCGTACATGACAATTTGCCGAGGCGGCCTCGTCAAGCCCTCCTCGGGATCAAAGGCCTGGCCCAACCTCAAGGGGATCGCTTACCGGTTTGCATCAAAGGGGCTGCTCGCAACTCAGTCATCCCACTCTTTGCGATTGCCAACGGATCAAATCTCACTCCTTCCGCGCGGTATTGGGACCCGGTGCAGTGCAAGCCACGGTTCCACCGTGTGCACGTCTCAACTCCCTTCGAACGCGAGACCATCGAGCGACCCGACCCCAGTGGGGTACGAGTCCCTTTTTGCATTGGAGTGAGATATGACCCGACCTAAGCGCGTGCGCCGTCAGGCGCGCGAGAATGAGCAGAGTTCCGAAAGCTTTAGCCTATATTGGCCCACCCGGGCCTCGGTCATGCCGCACCTTCGTAATGGGGCATCTCTCCTTCTGGAGCTAGAGAGCCAGAGAAGCCGGAAAAGACGAGACAGCACTCGATTATCATTGATGGGGTTGTGACGCCTCTTCGGTCTCGAATTTGCGCGGCTTGCGCGAGCTTTAGAGGAACCCGGCGCGCGCGTCCGCGGCGTCAACCGGGTCAGCCGCATGAAAGGGCAATACGGTGGGCGCAGAGAGCGGCGACGGACAGGCGGTCTGCCGAAAGCGTTGAAAAATATGGTGAGCCCTGCTGGGTTCGAACCAGCGACCTACTGATTAAAAGTCAGTTGCTCTACCGACTGAGCTAAGGGCCCGCATGTGCGCGGGCGTTTCCCTAGGAGGGGCGGGGCGCGGGGTCAACCGCGCGGCGCGCCCGGAGACGGTGAAGGAGCTGGCGGACGGTGGCGCCGGTCAGCGGATCGCGCCAGGCGGCCGCGACCTCGGCGAGCGGATCCAGCACGAAGGCGCGCTCGCGGTACGCGGGGTGGGGCACGATCAGCCCGGCGCCTTCCCAGGGTCCTTCCGACCAGAGGATGACGTCGAGATCCAGCACGCGCGGACCCCAGCGCCGGCCAGGGCGGCGGCCGAAGCTGCGCTCGATGCGCTTGAGGCGGGCCAGAAGCTCGGGCGGGTCGAGGTCGCTCGCCAGCAACGCCGCCGCATTGGCGAAACCGCGCCCCGCAGGACCCATCGCTGGGGTGGCGCGGATGGTGGACAGCGCGACAACCTCGGCGACTTCCGCGAGGGCGCCGACGGCGGCGGCGATCACTCGCGCGGGCGCCCCATAGCGCCCATGGCGCCGGTTGGAGCCCAATGCCACCGCATAGCTTGTCTTGGCCATGGCCCGCCGCCTAGACGAAGGCCATGTTCCCCGAAAGCCCCGCCAGCCCGGTCGCCGCCATCGAGCCGCCGCGCGATTGCCCGCTCTGCCCGCGCCTCGTGGCGTTCCGCGAAGGCTTGCGCGCCGAGCACCCCGACTGGTGGAATGCGCCCGTCCACTGCTTCGGCGATCCCGAGGCATGGCTCGCCATCGTCGGCTTGGCCCCCGGCATGCACGGTGCCAATCGCACCGGCCGCCCCTTCACCGGGGATTTCGCGGGTGTGCTGCTTTACGAAACGCTGCTCAAGTTCGGCCTCGCCGAGGGGGAGTTCGAGGCGCGGGCGGACGACAGCCTTCGCCTCACCGGAGCCGCCATCGTCAACGCGGTCCGCTGCCTGCCGCCCCAGAACAAGCCGACGCCCCAGGAAATCGCCACCTGCCGCCCGTATTACAGCCTGGCGCTCGATGGCCTCGCCAACGCCCGGGTGCTGGTCGCGCTCGGCCAGATCGCCCACCAGACGGTGGTGCGCAGCGCCGGCGGCAAGCTTGCCGACTTCAAGTTCGGCCACCTTGCCGAGCACCGCCTTCCCGACGGCCGCATCCTGCTCGATAGCTACCATTGCTCGCGCTACAACCAGAACACCAACCGGCTTACGGCGGCGATGTTCGAGCACGTGTTCGATCGCGCCCTTGCGCTCCGATCCTGAGCCGGTGCTTTCATCCGCGGTTCATGCTCCGCCACCGAAACGCAGAGCCGTGATTTCAGCAAAAACCCTGCTCGCCGCGGCCCTCCTCCTCGCTGCCGTTCCCGCCGCCGCGCAGGACGAAACCGACGCACCGCAGGGCGAACTCGCCGAGCGCACGTCAACGGCCATCGTCTATGGCGACGAGGCTTGTCCCAAGGCCCAGGAAGACGAGATCGTGATCTGTGCCCGCCGTCCGGAGGGCGATCGCTACCGAATCCCGAAGGAACTGCGCCACAAAGGCGATCCGCTAAGCGAGACCTCCTGGGGCGCGCGCAACGAGCTGCTCGAGGAAGCGGCGCGCGCCAATCTGCCGGGGAGCTGCTCGGTGGTCGGTTCCTACGGCCAGTCGGGCTGCCAGCGCCAGTTCGTCGACCAATGGTACAACGCCCGCCGCGCGCGCCGCCTGCAGTAAATCCCGTTTCATGCGCGGCGAGTGCAGGCGGGCTGCCGCGCCGCGACGAGTGCGGCTGATCAGCCCCGGCCGGGTCAGATCAGCGGCGGATAGCGACCTTGCCCGTCTTGCTGCCACGGCAGACGCTGCGTGTACGTTGCCCAAGCGGCGCCGTACAGGATGATAAGGATCGCAAGGGTGAATGCGAGCCATTGCAAGAACTTCAGCCCCCGCCGTGCCGTCCCGCCAAGCAATATGCGCAATGTTGCCGCACCTGCACCGGCGAGCACGAAGCTGTAGCCCCACCCGGTGAACAGGCCGACGCCATTCAGCAATGCGTTGAGGACGTCGGAGTTCGGGAAATACCACCCGGGATAGGTGCGGCCGCCGAAGCGCAGAGCGTACAGAAGCACGATCGAACTCGCCGCGACGCAGGCCAGCCGCCAGGCTTTGAGAAAAAGCCCGGCTCCGCGCTCCTCGCCCACCAGGTCAGCGTCGTTCATGTTTGCCTGCTCCCGAAGGCAAGCTATCAAACTTAAATATCTTCAGCGATCCGCCGGTAAAGGTCCGGGCGCCGGTCGCGGAAGAAGCCGAAGGCGGCGCGGTGGGCGCGGGCCTGCGCGAGGTCCAGCGTCGCGGTCAGCACGCCCGTCTCCGTTGCGCCGAACTCCGCCAGCATGTCGCCGCGCTGGTCGCAGATGAAGCTGTGGCCGTAGAAACGCTGGTCGCCTTCGGTGCCGATCCGGTTGGCCGCGACCACTGGAACGACGTTCGACACCGCATGGCCGATCATCGCGCGGCGCCACAGCCGGCTGGTGTCGAGATCGGGATCGTGCGGCTCGGTGCCGATCGCGGTCGGGAACAGCAGAATCTCCGCTCCGTCGAGCATCAGCGCCCGCGCCGTTTCCGGATACCATTGGTCCCAGCACACCGCCGGCCCAACCGTGCCGAACGGCGTCTTGAACGTCTTGAAGCCGGTGTTGCCGGGACGGAAGTAGAACTTCTCGGAATAGCCGGGACCGTCCGGAATATGGCTCTTCCGGTAGACGCCCATCACCGCGCCGCGATCATCGATCATCGCCAAGCTGTTATAATGGTGATGCCCCTCCGCCTCGAAGAAGCTCGTCGGGATATGAACCTGAAGCTCCGCCGCCAGAGTCTGCATCGCGGCCACCGCCGGGTGCTCGTTCACTGGGAGCGCGCGGGTGAAGTGCCCCTCATCCTGCGTGCGGCAGAAATAATGCCCTTCGAACAATTCGGGCGGAAGGATCAGCTTCGCGCCTTTGCCGGCCGCCTCGCGCACGAGCTCGGACACCGCGCGAATATTGTCCTGGAGGTCGTCCGTGAAGGCGAGCTGGAGGGCGGCAACTGTGATCTGGCTCATGGGTGGTTACTTAGGGTGTCGGCAGCAGAGCGCAACGCGTCCTTCGAGACGGGCCTTCGCCTTCGCTCAGTCCCTCCTCAGGATGAGCGGGGGAGGGGGGCAAGTGGGAGCTACCCACACCGCTCATCCTGAGGAGCCGCTGAGGAGGCGAAGCCGTCTCGAAGTGGCGTCTCGAAGGACGCACCGGGTACGCGCCTAGGCCGGCATCTGCTGGCTGATGCAATGGAACGACCCACCCCCGGTCAGCACATGATCGGCCCTGATCCCCACCGCCTCCCGGCCGGGGAACAGCGCCCCGATCGCCTCCACGGCGGCGGCGTCGTTCGGCGCCCCGTAGAGTGGAACCACCACCGCGGCGTTGCCGATGTAGAAGTTCATATAGGACGCGGGAACGACCGCGCCGTCGCGCTCCACCAGGCCGGGTGAGGGGAGGGGCACGACCTCCACCCCGAACGCCTCCGCCCGCCGCCGCGCATCCTCGAATATCGCGGCGTTGGGATCGTCCGCGCCCGCCGCAACGGGGATCGCCAGCCGGTTCTCACCAACGAACCGGGCGAGGTTGTCGACATGGCCGTCCGTATGATCGTTGAGCAGTCCCTCCCCGAGCCACAGGATGCGTTCCGCGCCCATGCCTTCCCGAAGCCGCGCATCGATCTCGTCCCGGCCGAGCCGCGGGTTGCGGTTGGGGTTGAGCAGGCACTGCTCGGTGGTGACGAACAGGCCGGTCCCATCCGTGTCGATCGCTCCGCCTTCCAGCACCCACTCGTGGCGGACCGGCTCCAGCCCCGCCGTCTCCGCCAGCCGAAGCCCGATCGTGTCGTCGCCTTCCAGATCGTACTTTCCGCCCCAGCCGTTGAAGCGGAAACTGCGTGCCTCCACGTCCGCGCCCTTGCGCAGGATGATTGGGCCGGTGTCGCGAAGCCAGATGTCGCCGAACGCCTCCTGCACGACGGCGGCGAATGGCGCCGCCTCCTTCGCCGCCCGCGCCGAGGCGGCGTCCGCGGCAACCAGACGCACCTCCTCGCCGCGCCCCTCCGCATACACCGCGCGCGCGAAGGCGGCGACCTCCTCGCGCCCCGCGGCAAGATCCTCCACCCACAGATCCTCGTGGCTTGGGAAGCCGATCCACACCCAGCGGTGCTCGGCCCATTCGGCGGGCTGATAGGTCTTCATCGCGCGCCGGCCCCTGTGGTGCCCGCCGCCGCCCGGCTGCGGTCGCGGACGGCACGGAATTCGTCGCCCTCGCGCCAGTTCGGCCAGGCCGCCGACATCGCCAGCTCACGCCCGATCGTCCAGTAAATCTGCAGGTCGCGGACCGCGCCGTCCCAATTCCAGTTCGGATCGTATTCGTCGCTGGGCTGGTGGTAGCGCACCCGGCGATAGTCCGCCTCCGCCGCCGCGCCGGCAGCGGTGCCGCCCTCCACCAGATCCTGGCCGCCGCGGGCATAGAGCATCGGCACGCCAAGCCGGGCCAGGCTGAAATGGTCGGACCGGTAGTAAGAGCCGGCCTGCGGCGTCGGCTCGTTCTTCACGGTCAGCCCGAAGCGGTCGGTCGCCCGCACCATAAACTGTTCGAGCTCCGACTTGCCCTTGCCGATCACCACGAAGTCGCGCGTATCGCCGTGGACGTTGAGCACATCCATGTTCACGCCGCCCGCCGTCTGCGCCAGTGGGTAGACCGGGTTCTCGGCATAATATCGCGACCCGAGCAGCCCCGATTCCTCGCCGGTCACCGCGATAAAGACGATCGAGCGGTCGGCATTGCCGCGCTTGGCGTGGGCCTGCGCCAGCGCGATCAGCCCGGCCGTGCCGGTCGCATTGTCCTGCGCGCCATTGCAGATGTCGTCGCCCGTCGCGTCGGCATCGCAGCGGCCGAGATGGTCCCAGTGCGCGGTGTAAACGACATATTCGTTCGCCCTTTTGGCGCCGGGCAGGATGCCGATCACGTTGCGCGAGGCCTGCCGCTTGATCTGGTTGGTCAGGGAAACGGAAGCCTTGATCCCTAGGTCGGTGGCGCGGAAGCCCTTCTGCTTTGCCGCTGCGATGAAATTATCG
>DASWMM010000257.1:0-1748 GCA_036399755.1 Allosphingosinicella sp. | reverse complement strand
ATCAGCGGACCGGTGGGGAAATCCGGTCCGGGAACGATGTCGATCAGCTCGTCGATCGTAATCCCGGGATTATCGATATAGGCGAGGCAGGCCTTCAGCACTTCGCCGAGATTGTGGGGCGGGATGTTCGTCGCCATGCCGACCGCGATCCCACCGGCACCGTTGACCAGCAGGTTGGGGAAGCGGGCGGGCAGGACCAGCGGCTCTTCGCGCGATCCGTCGTAATTGGGGCCGAAATCGACCGTGTCCTTGTCGATGTCCTCGAGCAGCGCAGAAGCGACGCGGGCGAGCCGCGCTTCGGTGTAGCGCATCGCCGCCGGCGGATCGGGATCCATCGAACCGAAATTGCCCTGGCCGTCGATCAAGGGCACTCGCATCGACCAATCCTGGGTCATTCGGGCAAGCGCGTCGTAGATCGAGCTGTCGCCGTGCGGGTGGTATTTACCCATGACCTCGCCGACCAGGCGGGCGGACTTGCGATACGGGCGCCCGGCAATGAAGCCGGCCTCGTGCGCGCCGAACAGGATTCGGCGGTGGACGGGCTTCAGGCCGTCGCGCACGTCGGGAAGCGCCCGGGCCACGATCACCGACATGGCGTAGTCCAGGTAGGAGGACTTCATCTCGTCGACGATGGAGATGGGGGAGATATCGCGATTGTCGATGGTCGGCGGTGCGCTGGCCAATGGAGGTTTCCTGAACTCGGGTTTTGTGGGTGCGCCGGGAAGGCGCTGGTCTGGTCAGGAGACACTAGCGGCAGTTTTTCGCGGGCGCCACCCCGCGCGCCTACGCGTACGCGCGCACGTATGGGCCTAGGAGGTCAGGACAGGCGGAAGCGCCAGCGCGTGTCGTCCGAGCCTTCCGGATCGTAAGCGTAGCCGTCGCTGTCGAAGCCTTTGAGGCTTTCGGGATCGGAAAGGCGGTGCTCGCAGATGAAGCGGGCCATCATCCCGCGGGCGCGCTTCGCCGCGAAGGTGTTGAAGCGCAGGCCGGAAGGGCCTTGCTCGCGAAAGTCGATCTCGATGACCCGCAAGCTGGCGGGGAGGCGGCCCTCCACAACCTTCCAATATTCCTTGCTGGCAAGGTTGATGATGGCGGCGCTTCCGCTCTCCTCCACCTCGCGCGCCAAGGTGGCGGCGACCTCACCCTTCCAGAAGCCGTAAAGGTCGTTGGCGCGGCCCGGCGCCCACTTTGTGCCCATTTCCAGCCGGTAGGGGCGGATTTCGTCGAGCGGTCGGAGCAGGCCGTAGAGGCCGGAGAGGATGCGCAGGTGATCCTGGGCGAACAGCACTGCATCCGCATCCAGGCTGTGGACTTCGAAGCCGGCATAAACGTCTCCGGCAAAGGCGTAGATCGCAGGCCGCTGTTCGGCCTCCGAAAAGCCGCGAAAGCGATCGGCGGTGAGTTCGGCCAGGGAGTCCGAGATGTGCATCAGCCCGCCCAGCGTCTTCTTGGACAGCCGCGCCGCGCCCGCGGCAAGCGCCGCCGCCTCCTTGCCGAAGCGCGGCTCGGTCGGCGCCAGCGGCGGCAGGGGGCGCTTGTAATCCAGCGTCTTGGCGGGTGAAATCACGGCAAGCATGCGCGGCGGTTAGCGAGCGGGCTCACCGCCTGTCAAACAGGCGGTTGAACATGGCGAGCCAAGCCGCTGTTTTCGCTTGGAAACGGCTCGGCGCCGGTTCAAGCGCGGTTCACCGTGCGACCGCTAGA
The DNA here is from genome assembly GCA_036399755.1 of Allosphingosinicella sp. GTDB lineage: Bacteria > Pseudomonadota > Alphaproteobacteria > Sphingomonadales > Sphingomonadaceae > Allosphingosinicella. The sequence goes on along the minus strand of DASWMM010000257.1, from coordinate 44 downwards.
AAGCGGCTCGATTTGGCGGTAGAGAGGCGCGCGCACCGCCCCTC
>DASWMM010000256.1:0-5287 GCA_036399755.1 Allosphingosinicella sp. | reverse complement strand
TGCGCCGCCAGGAAGCCGAAGCCGCACCGCCTGCCGTGCCGGAGGATGTGCTGCTGCTGCGCGAGATTCGCGACGAGTTGCGGCGGCGGGCTTAGTTAGCGAAGCTGAACTGTCATTCCCGCGAAAGCGGGAATCCCGCTTCTTCTTTTTTGGAAAAAGGAGAAGAAGAAGCGGGACCCCCGCTTTCGCGGGGGTGACGGCGAGTGGAGGGGCGGCGGTGCGCCACCGCCTCACCTAGAACCCCAACCGGCCGCCTAACGAGAGCACCAGCGCGTGCTGGCTTCGCGCGCGGCCTTCGGTGAAGATGTCGATCTGGGCGGGGGTGCCGGCGTAATAGCGCTCGTCGCGGGTGATCGGCGTGGTCTCGAAGTCGGTGTAACCGGCGGCGGCGTCGAAGGTCATCCGGTTGCTCATCCGAAAGCTGGCGCCGACATTGTAGCTGGTGCGATCCGAATCGGGGACGCGGACGTCGCGGCGGGAGTCGCCGGTGGGCGTGCCGTCGCGCTGGATGCCGCCGCGCAGGGTCAACCGATCGGACACAGCCGCGTCGGCGCCGAGCGCGAAGCTCCAGCTGTTTTTGTAGTTCTGGGCGATGAAGCTGTTGATCGGCGCGCCGAATTCCAGCCGCTCGAACTTGCTCCAGCCGAAATGCACGATCTGGGCGTTGAGGGTGAGCTTGTCCGTCACGCCGAAGCGGCCGCCCGCGATCATCTGCCAGGGCGTCGAAAAGCGCACCAGAATGTCCGATTCCAGATTGCGGCCGGCGAGCGGGCCGGAAAGGCCGGTGATCGTCACCACACCCGGAAGCTTGTGGTCGATCGCGGACTTGTAGGCGAGGCCAAGCGTCACCCCCTTCACGGGACGGAGCTGCGCGCCCACGCTCCAGCCGAAATCCACGCCATTGCCGTCGAGGCGGAAACGGCCGTCGGCCGATCCAGGCGCCAGGTTGGGCAGCGCGTTGGACAGATAGGCATCGCTATATTCGATGTTGAGCGCCGCCCCGACGCTGATCTTGTCGCTGGGCGCAAAGGCGATGGAGGGCTGGACGTCGAGGGTGATGAGGCGGGTGCGAATCGCCTGGTAACGCTGCCAGCCGTTCGGATCGTAATCGGTGGTGAAGCTGAAGGGGGAGCTGATCGCGAGGCCGAGTGAAATAGTCTCTCCCAGGCGAAGCGACGCCGCCGAGGAAGGAAGCACGCCCTTTTGCACCGGATCGCGCAAGCTGGAGGGGCCGCCAACCGGCACCGGCGCGACGCCGGGCCGGTCGATCTGGGTGCCGAGATCCTCGACCCTGCCGCTGGGCACGATTGCGGTGGCGCCAAAGGAGGCGCTGCTTCCTTCGTCCCAGCCGGTTGCCGCCGGGTTCCACCACAAGGAGGCCGGGCCCTGGTCCGCAACCTCGCCGCTATTCGCCCGGCCCCAGCCCCTAACCGACTGTTCCTGCAGATAAAAGCCTGACGCCAGTGCGGGCTGTGACGCCATTAAGAGGGCGCTCGAGGCCGTCCCGAAAAGCAACACCGTGCGCGCCCCACGGCTGCGCAAACCACGTGAAAATGTCATCGATTCCCCCACTCGAACACAGCGCGAAGCCCCTCGCGAGGCCGGATGCTATGGACCATATCCTTGTTTCTCAAGCGCTTTCGTCCGTCTTCATCCCGCTGCGGGCTGAATTTGTCATACCGGCGCGCAAACGAGTCTAAACCGCAACAGTTAACCACCTATCGCCTGTTGCACCCCCGACCGCGATTGTTGAACCGCCGGCGATATGCTTACTTGGCCGAACACCGAAGTGTTTAGGGGCAAACGATGAATCAGCATTTCAGCCTGCAGCCGTCGCCGGATATAACCGCCGCGCCGATCGCGCCCGTCAGGCTGCCCGACAGTGGGCTCCTGCAACACAGGACGCTTCCCGCCGGGTCGCGCCTGTTCGACCTCGGCCAACTCGATGTGCGGTGGGACGCGCCGAGCGGTGCCTTGTGGACGTACATGACGCCAACCGACCGGCCGAACTTCAACCGGCCGATGCTTCGCGACTTCCAGCGCTGGCAAAGCGAAATCAAGCGCGAGTTCTCCGGCGGTGACACCGGTTTCAAATATCTCGTGCTCGGCTCCAAATTTCCGGGCGTCTTCAACCTGGGCGGCGACCTTGATCTGTTCGCCGGCTTTATCGGTAGCGGCGATCGCAACGGGCTGGTCCGCTACGGCCGCGACTGCGTTTCCATTCTCCACAACAACATGAAGGGCCTCGATCTTCCGATCGTCACGGTGGCGCTGGTTCAGGGCGACGCGCTGGGCGGCGGCTTTGAAGCGGTGCTGTCGTTCAACGTGGTGGTGGCGGAAAAAGGGGCGCGCTTCGGGCTGCCCGAAATCGCCTTCGGGCTGTTCCCCGGCATGGGCGCGCACTGCCTGCTGGCCCGCAAGGTCGGCCTCGCCAAGGCCGAGCAGATGATGCTGTCCAACCGCATCTACACGGCCGAGGAGATGTTCGAGATGGGCCTCGTCCACGTCCTTGCAGAGCCGGGCTGCGGCGAGGAAGCGGTGCAGGCCTATATCGACCGCAACGGCCGCAAGCAGAGCGGCCATCGCGGCATCTACCAGGCGTCGGCCCTGGTCGATCCGATCACCCTCAACGCGCTTGAAGCGGTGGTCGAGATCTGGGCGGATTCGGCGCTCTGCCTCAGGCCGGCCGATCTCAAGCTGATGAAGCGGCTGGTGGACGCGCAGTCGCGCCTCGCCGACCACTAGGTTCGCTCAGGCGATCAGCCGCAGTTCGCCGAGCTCGCCTTCCCCGCCCCACGGTTCGCCGCGGGTCTGGGCGTCGAGCCGGCGGGCGATCACCGCGCCGGGTACCGGCCGGCCAAGGTAGAAACCCTGCGCCGCGGTGCAGCCCGCGCCGGTGACGTAGCCGAGCTGCGTCTCCGTCTCGATCCCTTCGGCGACGATCTCCATGTCGAGTTCGGCGGCAAGGCCGACCAGCGCGTGGATGATCGCGCGGGCTTCCTTGCTGTGGGTGACGTCGGCGATGAAGCTGGTGTCGATCTTGATTTTGTCGAAGCGATATTTCTTCAGGTAGGCGAGCGACGAGTAGCCGGTGCCGAAATCGTCGATCGAAAGCTTGAGGCCGATCTTCTGGAACTCGCGGATCAGCGAATTGGCCTGAGCATTGTCTTCCAGCAGAACCGTTTCGGTGATCTCCAGCTCCAGCCGCCGCGCCGCAAGGCCGGTGGTGTAGAGCGAGGACAGAATCATGTGGCTGAGGTGCAGATCCTTGAGGAGCGCCGGCGACATGTTCACCGCCACGCTCACCGACTCCGGCCATTGCGATGCCGCCTGGCAGGCCTGGGCGAGCACCCAATGGCTGATCGGCGAAATCAGGCCGGTGGATTCGGCGATGGGGATGAACTTGGACGGGCTGATCGAGCCGAGTTCCGGATGGTGCCAGCGCAGCAGCGCCTCGCAGCAGGTGATCTGGCCGGTCTTGAGATCGACCAGCGGCTGGTAATAGACTTCCAGCTCGTCATTCTCGATGGCGTGGCGGAGCGCCTCTTCAAGCCGGCGCCTTTCGTGGAACTGCTGCTCCATCGAATCCACGAACAGGCAGAAGTCATTCCGGCCGTTCGCCTTGGCATGGTACAATGCCAGATCGGCATGCTGGAGCAAGGTTTCGCCGTCGGTGCCGTGCATCGGCGCCACTGCCGCGCCGACCGAGCCGGTGACCTGCAGCGAAACGCCTTCAATGCTCATCGGCATGGAGATGACGCGCATCAGGTCCTGCGCGACCTCGCGCTCGAAACCGTCCTTGCTGCCGCGGATCAGAAGCACGAACTCGTCGCCGCCGAAACGCGCGACCGAGCCGCGGTCATCGACGAGCGAATTGAGGTGGCGAGCCACGGCGCAGAGCACCTTGTCGCCGGTCGGATGACCAAGGGAGTCGTTGATCTCCTTGAACTTGTCGAGATCGACCCAAAGAACCGCCAGCCGTTCGCCCCGCGCGAGCGCGCCGGCGACCTCTGTGTGGAGCCGTTCCTGGAACGCGCCGCGATTTTCCAAGCCGGTCATCGTGTCGAAGCGGGCAAGCCGCTCGAAGCGGGCGGTGAGGCGCTTTTGCTCCTGCGTCGCCGACATCGCCTTCAACACCGCCGAATAGGTCTGGAGCGTGATGTCCACCATGCCGATCATGAAGGCGAGGTTGACCAGCGCAAGGACGCAGCGCAGCGGCTCGCCGCTGAGAAAAAGACCAAGCGAAACCGGTCCGGAGGCGAGTGCGAGCTGGCCGATGGAAATGGCCGGCCGCCCGGCGTTGCGGCCGCAGATACCGGCGGCATAGCCGCTGGTCGTCGCTGCCGCCATCAGGTGGTGAATGGCGTTGTCGGAACGCAGCAGGGTGGCGATGGTGAGAACGCCCAGAAGCAGTGCGAAGGCCCAGGCGCCGAGTTCGTAGACGATCTCGGAACGGGTGCTCTCAAGCTGCGCCTGGATGCCGCGCGGCGCGAAGAAGACCGCATGGGACACGCGCACGGCGCCGGTGAATGCAATCGCCACCGCGAGCATCTTCAGCCAGGGATCCTGCGAGTCGATGGCGATGGCGGCGGACACCACCGCGCCGGCCAGCGCGCCCGCGGCCAGCGAGGTCGGCGAGATGAACAATGTCTCAACCAGGGAGCGACGGACCTCGTCGGCGAGGGTCCTGTCTATCTTCCCGATTTCCCGCAATTTACCAATGATGCTGGTCAACATCTGTCTCCGCTCAGCCACGCTTTTCGCGGAAACATATTTATTCTAGATTAAGGTCGATCCATTTCGGGGGAACCCGTCCGTTTTTGGGGGAACCCGAAAGCATTTGTGAAGCTTTGGCTGCCATGAAAATGTTCATGCAGGCACAGCCCACCCGTTTCATGTTCCAGGCGCCCGAGCAGGCGCGGGTCGAACTCCTCCTCACCACGGCCGATGGGAGCCCCTGGACATTGACCATGTCTGCGGGAACCGAAAAGTTCATCGGCCGCTATCCGCGGCTCACCCGGCTGCTGGTCGACGGCGCCCTGCTGGATTACCGGGCGGCTTACCCCGGCTCCTGAGCCGGAGCCCGCTCCTTAAATCGGGCTTACGTCGACGCCGCGCGCGGCAAGCACGTCGCGCATTTCCATGTAGGCCGCCTTGGTGCGGTGATTGGGAATGTTCGGGTAGAGATGGTGGACGAGGTGCGTCTCCATTCCCATCGACATGATATGGCCAAGCCGGCTCTTGAACAGCTTGGTATTGCCGTAGCGATCGGTTTTGGTGCGCGGAT
>DASWMM010000255.1:0-6346 GCA_036399755.1 Allosphingosinicella sp. | reverse complement strand
GCATCGATCAGGAACAGGGCTGCGTCGGCCTCGCGCACCGCCGCCGTGGTCTGGGCGCGCATCCGACCGGGAAGGGTCTGCGGGTCCTCATCCTCATAGCCCGCCGTGTCGATGATCCGGAATTCGAGGCCGAGCAGGCTCGCATCCCCTTCGCGCCGGTCGCGGGTGACCCCGGGGCGATCGTCGACAAGCGCGAGCCTTTTGCCGACCAAGCGGTTGAACAAGGTGGATTTGCCGACGTTCGGGCGGCCGACAATGGCGACGGTGGGGAGGCGGGACATGGCCGGAGCCCTGCCGGTTCCAGCTCTTTGGGTCAACAGCCGCCCGCCGAGCATGAAGCTCCGGCGGGCGGCGTGGCTTAGCGCCAGGCGGTGAGCTGGCCGTTGTCGTTCAAGGTGTAGAGCGTGTTGTTAGCGACCACGGGGCTCAGCGAGATCCGGTTGCCGGTCGCGACGGTGGACTGCACCGCGCCGTCATACGGCGAGACGTTGACCACCTGACCCATGCTGTTGGCCAGAATTAGGCGATCGCCGGCGAGCACGGGTCCGACCCAGCTTACCGAGCCTTGCTTGTCCTTGACGTCGCGCCAGCGCTGGAGCTGCGTCATCCAGCGGATTCGGCCGGTGGCGCGGGCAATGGCGAGGAGCTGGGCTTCGTCCGTGACGACGAAGATCCAGTCGCCGGCAACCCACGGCGTTGCAGTGCCGGCAACGTTGATTTCCCAAATGCGCTGGCCGGTGACCAGCTCGAGCGCAACCATGCGGCCGCCTTGGCCGACGGCGTAGACCCGGCCTCCGTCGATCACCGGATCGGCGTCGATGTCGGACAAAGTCGTCACTGCGGTGGAGATGGAGGTGCGCGACAAGGCGTCCTGCCAAAGCACGCGGCCGTTTTCGTAGCGGTAGGCGTTGAGCTCGCCCGAGGAGAAGCCGGCGACTACGGTCCCCTGGGCAGCCGCCGGAGCGGCGCTTCCGAACACGCCCGCGATCTCGACCGCGGCGGACGAGGTCCAGCGAGTCTTGCCGTCGGCCGGGTTGAGCGCGAAGATCTGGTTGTCCTGGCTCACCACATAGACATTGTCGTTGGCGACCGTCGGCGAACCGCGCAGCGGGCTGCCGGGGCGGACCTGCCACAGAAGCTTGCCGGTGGTTGCGTCCAGCGCGGCCGCATAGCCGGCGCCGTTGGTTGCATAAAGGCGGCCGGCTTCGAAGCTGACGCCGCCGCCGAACAGGGCGCCGCTCGGCGAGCCTTCGCCGCGCACCTGGGTCTGCCACGCAACCTTGCCGGTTTGCGCGTCGAAGGCGCGGATGGTGGCTTGGGTGTCTATGGTGAAGACCTTGCCATCGCCCACGACGGGCGCGGAGGCGAGGGCCGAGCGGTTGCTGCTGCCTTCGCCGATGCTTGCCCGCCAGGCGACGGCCGGCGCGGCGGCGAGTGCAAGGTGGCCCATCGATTTGGACGCATTGCCGCCGGGCTGGGCCCACTGGCCGTTGACGTCCGCGGCGGGGAGCGTGATCGGAACGCCGGCCAGCGCCGGATCGACCGCGATCGCCGCCTCGCTGGACAGGATCGAAATCCGCTCGCCCAGCGACGGGGTGGTTTTCTTCTTTTTGTCGAACACGCCGCAGCCGCTCAGCAAGCTGGCGGCGACGGCCACGGTGATAAGGCGCTTCATCACTTACCTTCCTGTAAGGCCACGGCAGGCTCGTCGATCGCATCGAGGCCGAGCGAGCCGGCCATCTGCACCGCGCGGGAGCGGATGGAATCGGGAACCTGCTTGTCCTTCGCCATTGCGGCGAAAATACGCGCCGCGTCGGCCGGCTTGTTGAGTTTCATATAGGACATGGCGACCATTTCGCCGGCGTGTCCGAACCAGGGATTGCCGGCGACCGCCATCGGCTTCAACCGGTCGATCACCGCCTGCGGCTGCAATGCGTCGAACTCGACATGAGTGCGGCGGATCAGCGCGAGGTTGCGGTAGGTTTCATCGAGGCTCTGATCCTCGGACACCTGCCGGAACAAGGCGGCGGCGCCCTTGAGGTCGTTCGCCTCCACGGCCAGATCGGCCTTGGTAAGCAAGGCGGCGGCGCGGTAGCCCGGCGCATCGGCCTTGGCGAGCTCGTCGAGCTTGCCAGCCGCGGCGGCCTTGTTGGCGCCGGCGACGTCGTCAAGCGCCGCCATCAGCGTCTCGCCCTGCTTGCCGGCGCTGACCTGCCGCTGGTTGTTCCAGTAGATTCCACCGGCAAGAGCGACGAGGAACAGGACCACACCGGCTATGGCGAGCTTGCCGTAACGCTCCCAAAGGGTGCGCGCGCGGTCGCGGCGCAACTCCTCATCCACCTCGCGGTAGAAGCTTTCATTGTCCCTGGGCTTGATCGCCACCAATACACTCCGATTGAACCGGGCCGCTTTTCATCGTCCAGCGAACCCTGACACAGGATGAACGTAAAAAGGCGCGCCGGGAAATTTGCCCGGCGCACCTCTACCGGGCGAAGCGGCGCTCCGGCAAGCCTCTTCACGGCTTGGCGCGGTAGAGCTGCTCCTCGGTTGGAAAGGCACGGCCGCGCACCTCGCCCGCAAAGGCGCTCGCCGCGGCCTCGATCCGGGCGGCCATGTCGTCATAGCGCTTCACGAAGCGCGGCGTGCGCTCGAACAGGCCGAGCATGTCTTCGGTCACCAGCACCTGGCCGTCGCAGGCGGCGGAGGCGCCGATGCCGATCGTCGGGCAGGCGACGGCGCGCGTGACCTCGGCCGCGATCTCCTCCAGCACGCCTTCGACCACCAGCAGGAAGCAGCCGGCTTCGGCAACCGCCTTTGCATCGGCGAGGATCTTGGCGGCTTCGGCGTCGCTTCGCCCGCGCGCGCCGTAGCCGCCGAGCGCGTTCACCGCCTGCGGCGTGAGGCCGACATGGCCGATCACCGGAATGCCGCGCGCCGACAAAAAGGCGACGGTCTCCGCCATCGCCTCGCCGCCCTCCAGCTTCACCGCCGCGGCGCCGGTCTCCTTCAGGATGCGGGACGCGCTTGCAAAGGCTTGCTCGGGGCTCGCTTCATAGCAGCCGAACGGCATGTCGACGGACACCACCGAATGCCAGGAACCGCGCACCACCGCCGCGCCGTGGGCGCACATCATCTCCAGCGTCACGGGCACCGTGGACGGCAAGCCGTAGATCACCTGCCCCAAGCTGTCGCCGACGAGCAGGATGTCGCAATGGGGATCAAGCAACTGCGCCATCCGCGCGGTGTAGGCGGTGAGCATCACGATCGGCTCGCCGCCCTTCATTGCCCGAAGCTTGGGCACGGTCAGGCGCTTCATCGGCGCGGGCACCGGATTGGCGCGGCTGGTGGCGGTGTCGAGCGAGTGGGTGACGGACATGGGGCGCTGTGTAGCGCCAAGCCGTGCGCCTGGCAAAAGCCGCCGCCGCCACCGGGCGGCAGCGTGATTTTCTGCGGTTTATACCGAGAGGCGCGACTACCCAAACATTGCGGTTTCGCCGCCAAGAAGAAGCGGCTAGACCGCGTCATCACCAAAGAACTTCTCGGGGGGGAATATATGATCCGCTTAAGCAAGCTTACCGCCACGACTGCCGCGCTGGCCTTCGGGCTGGCCTGCTCCGCGCCCGCCAGCGCCCAGGCGACTCGCACCTGGGTTTCGGGCGTCGGCGACGACGTCAATCCGTGCAGCCGCACCGCACCGTGCAAGACCTTTGCCGGCGCGATCAGCAAAACCGCCGCGGGCGGCGAGATCAACTGCCTCGATCCGGGCGGGTTCGGCGCGGTCACCATCACCAAGTCGATGACCATTTCGTGCCAATATACCGAAGGCGGCGCGCTTGCCGGCGGCAACGGCATCACGGTCAACGCCCAGCCGGCCGACACCGTGTTCCTGCGCGGCCTCGACATCTTCGGCGTCAACCCGCCGTCGAACGGCGTCCGCTTTATCGCGGGCGGCGCGCTGATCATCGAGGATTGCACGATCCGCCGGTTCAACGCCGCGAACAGCTTCGGCGTTTCCTTTCAGCCGAGCGCCGATTCGACGCTGGTCATCACCAACAGCACCATTTCGGACAACGGCAACGCCGCAACCGGCGGCGGCATCCTGGTCAAGCCGACCGGCAGCGGCACCGGCAAGGTAACGCTGCGCAACGTCCGCCTGACCAGCAATTCCAATCAAGCCATCCTGATCGACACCACCGGCGTCACCAACGCCGGCGGCACAAACGTCACGGTCGACGATTCCATGGTTGCGCGCAACGCGGCCGGCATCAAGGTCGTGGCGCCGGGCGGCTCGTCGCCGGTCAACGCGATGCTCGTCGATTCGGTTGTCTCTAACAACTTCTTCGCCGGGGTTTCGGCCGACGGCTCCGCGGCCACGCTTCGGGTCGGCAACACCACCATCCACGGCAACGGCACGGGGGTGAGCGCGCTCAACACCGCGCAGGTCCGCAGCTATGGCGACAACCGCAACGACGGCAACAACAACGACGGCGCCTTCTCCGTGGGCATCCTGCCCAAGGAATAAGCGGCTCGCTTGAAAAAGGGCGGGAGCGGTGCCTTTGGGTCCGCTCCCGCCCTTTTCATGCCTATTCCCACTCGATCGTGCCGGGCGGCTTCGAAGTGTAATCGTAGACCACCCGGTTGATGCCCTTGACTTCGTTGATGATCCGGGTGGCGACCCGCGACAGGAAGCTTGAATCGAACGGGTAGATGTCCGCGGTCATGCCGTCCGTCGAGGTGACCGCGCGCAGCGCGCAGACATTGTCGTAGGTCCGCCCGTCGCCCATCACGCCGACCGTCTTGACCGGAAGCAGCACGGCGAAGGCCTGCCAGATTGCGTCGTACAGGCCGGCGTTGCGGATCTCCTCCAGGTAGATGGCGTCGGCCTTGCGCAGGATGTCGCACCGTTCGCGGGTGACTTCGCCGGGAATGCGGATGGCGAGGCCCGGGCCGGGGAACGGGTGGCGGCCGACGAACGCTTCGGTGAGGCCCAATTCGCGGCCAAGTTCGCGGACCTCGTCCTTGAACAGCTCGCGGAGCGGCTCGACCAGCTTCATGTTCATCCGCTCGGGCAGGCCGCCGACATTGTGGTGGCTCTTGATCGTCACAGAAGGTCCGCCGGTGAAACTGATGCTTTCGATCACGTCGGGATAAAGGGTACCTTGGGCGAGGAAATCCGCGCCGCCGACCTTTTTGGCTTCGGTATCGAACACGTCGATGAACGTCTTGCCGATGAACTTGCGCTTGGCTTCGGGATCGGTGAGGCCGGCGAGGCCTGAGAGGAACAGCTCCTCCACATCGACGTGGACGAGCGGGATGTTGTAGTGGTTGCGGAACAGCGACACGACCTGCTCCGCCTCACCCTGCCGCATCAGGCCGTGATCGACGAAGACGCAGGTGAGCTGGTGGCCGATGGCTTCGTGGATCAGCACCGCGGCAACCGCGCTGTCTACTCCGCCCGACAGGCCGCAGATCACCCGGCCGGAGCCGACTTGCGCCCGGATCTCGGCGATCTTGGTGGCGCGGAATTCGGCCATGGTCCAGTCGCCGGCAAGGCCGCAGACGTGGCGGACGAAATTGGCGATGAGCTTGGCGCCGTCGGGCGTGTGGACCACCTCCGGGTGAAACTGCACGCCGTAGAAGCGCCGCGCGTCGTCGGCGGTGGCGGCAAAGGGCGCGCCGGGCGATTGGGCGACGATCCGGAACCCGGGCGGGAGCGCATCGACCTTGTCGCCGTGGCTCATCCACACCTGGTGCTTCTCGCCCGTCGCCCAAAGGCCGTCGAACAGCGCGCAGTCGTCTTGCACTTCAAGGAAGGCGCGGCCGAATTCGCTATGGTCTCCGGTGACGACCTTGCCGCCCAGTTGCTCGGCCATGAGCTGCTGGCCGTAGCAGATGCCGAGTATCGGCACGCCCGCCTCGAACAAGGCGGGGTCGGCGCGCGGGCTGTCCTCAAGCGTCACCGAGGCCGGGCCGCCGGAGAGGATGATGCCGCTCGGCTTCATCCGCTCAAACGCCTCAAGGGCGCGGCTGAACGGCGCGATCTCCGAATACACCCCCGCCTCGCGCACCCGGCGGGCGATGAGCTGCGTCACCTGGCTGCCGAAATCGACGATCAGGATGTTATCGTGCGGCTGAACGGTCATGCCCGGGCGATAGGCAGCGGTGTGGGTGGTGTAAAGCGGAGGGGGGTGGGTTGAGAGAAACCGCTGAACCGGCCCCTCCCGTCACCCCCGCGAAAGCGAGGGTCCCGCTTTCTTTTTGTTCTTGCCGCCCCAAAAGAAGGAAGAAGCGGGATTCCCGCTTTCGCGGGAATGACGGGGAGTTCACGAAAAAGCGCGCGGAGGGG
>DASWMM010000254.1:0-1641 GCA_036399755.1 Allosphingosinicella sp. | reverse complement strand
TTGATCCTGGCTAGCCCGCTCGCGAAGGCCATGGGCTTGGCCCCTCTCCGCGAGTCCGGCCGGCGTATGGCGGCGATCCTGCTGGCCGGCGCTGTGCTGCTGATCGGGGTCAGGCTCGCCGTGCCAGTCGTTCGCACGGACAGCGCCAACACACCCAAGACGGCGTTCGAAGGGATTCCGGCGCAGGTCAAGGCGACGCCGGTGCTTAACGAGTACGGCTTTGGCGGTTATCTCATTTCCAAGGGGCAGAAAGTCTTCATCGACGGCCGCGCCGACATGTACGGCGATGACTTCGCCGGCCGCTATTTCGAGATGGTCACGCCCAATGAGGCTCGGCTCGACGAGGCCCTAGCCCGGTACGGTATCGGTTGGACGATCTTCCCGCCGACCCACCCGGTCGCGGGGTTGATGAACGACAAGCCCGGCTGGACCAGGCTTTACGCTGACCGCTTTGCGGTGGTGCACGTGCGCTCCACGCTCCCCGTTCCCTGACACGAAAACGGCCGGCGCGATCGCTCGCCCCGGCCGTCAGTTTCGATGTCGTCCGTCCGTTCCTAGCGGGCGGCGCGTCCGCGGGCCTGTTCGGCGGCCACCCGCTCGCCTTCACGCGCGCCGGCGAGGATGCCTTCCAGGGCGTAGTTGCCCTCATGGCAGGCGTATTCGTACATAATGCCGTCGAGCGGCGCGAACTCATACTCGCCGCCCCACGGTGCATCCCAGGTGGTGTTGTCTTCGATCGTGTACTTATAGCGCAGGCGGTCCTTGGCGGTGCGCGTGAAACGCTCGGTGACCTTCAGGTTCTCCCAAGAGCCGTTGTAGGCTTGGCTGCGCGGATAGTTGGTGGTCTCCACAACCAGAGTGTCACCCTCCCACCAGCCAATGCTATCGCCGAAATAGGGACGCACGCCGTCGGTGCGGTGCTTGGCGGACGTCTTGTTGGCCGCCAGCGGGATAATGCGCGCGTCGTGCACCATCTCGGTGACGATGGCGACCGCGTTGGGGCTTTGAACGATCTGGTAGTTGTTGTTGTAGAAGCCGTTGGGCAGCATCGGCGGCGGGGTGTTGCGGCCGAAGCTGGTCAGGCAGCGTTCGCCGGCGCCGCGGGTCTCGGGATTGTCGAAGGCGGAGAAGGTGGCGCCCCGAGCGGCAGCCGCCGGCGGGGGTGCGCCGCGTCCACCAGCGGCCGGCGCAGGGCCCGCCTTTCGGGCAGGCGGGCGTCCGTTAGGGGTGGTGAGGAAGGAGGTGCGCGGCTCACCGCCCACGCGCATCACCGAAGCGCCCGGATCGAGCCAGCCGCGGTCATAGCCGCCGACGTTGCCGCCCGCGCCCGAAAACTGCGTTTGACCGGCGGGCAGGTCGCCGCCGACTGAAGGCGCCGGAGCGTTGGGGTCGATATCGCCATTGTCGGAGACAGCAAGTTTCGCGGCGTCGCTTTCTTCCTGGCGGACTTCTTCGGGCGTCATCACCAGCCGGTCTCCGAACTTCGCCGGGCGCGTCTCGGTGGTGAGCGAGCCGTTCGTCCAGTAGCCCTCGAGGCTGGGCTGGCCATAGGACAGGCGCGGCGCCTTATAGGCCGCCGTCTTGGCCGGCTGAGCGTAAAGCGGCGCGGTGGCGAGAGGCGCAGCGGCGAGCATGAGGCCG
>DASWMM010000253.1:0-5851 GCA_036399755.1 Allosphingosinicella sp. | reverse complement strand
GATCCTCCCCGCTCGCGGGGAGGGGGACCGCACGAAGTGCGGTGGAGGGGGGGCGGGGCAGGGTGCTGCATGGACCCCCCTCCACCAGCCTGCGGCCGGTCCCCCTCCCCGTCCCGGGGAGGATGAGGGTCACAACACCCCCTTGGTGCTGGGCATGGCGTTCTTGTCGCCCTCGCGCCCAACTGCCTGCCGGAGCGCCCGGCCGAAGGCCTTGAAGCACGCCTCGGTCTTGTGGTGGTCGTTGTCGCCTTGCACCCGGACGTGGATGGCGGCGCCGAGGCTGTCGGCGAAGCTTCGGAAGATGTGGCGGGTCATCTCGGTCGGATAGGCGCCGATGTGGCTTGCCTCGAAGCTGCCCTCGAACACGCTGTACGGGCGGCCGGAAAGGTCGATGAGGACGTGGGCTTCGGTTTCGTCCATCGGCAGCGAAAAGCCGAAGCGGCGGATGCCGCGCCGCTCGCCAAGCGCCTTCGACAAGGCGCCGCCGAAAGCGATGGCGCAGTCTTCGAGGCTGTGGTGGGCGTCGATCTCGATATCGCCTTCGCACGAGAGGACCAAGCTGAAGCCGGCGTGGGCGGCGACCTGGTCGAGCATGTGGTCGTAAAACGGGATGCCGGTGTCGATCCGCCGCGGTGCGGGGCTGTCGAGATCGACGGCAACGGCGATCTTCGTTTCCTTGGTGTCGCGGACCACCTCGCCGCGCCGGGCGGGCTCGTCCGTGGCCGCCACTCCGAAGGCGGCAAGCGCCGCTTGGTTCTCGGCATCGGTGCCGACCGTCAGGCGCACCCCGCCCGGCGCGGCGTTGGGGCGGAAGCGGGCGCGGATGCCGAGGCTGTTGAGCTTCCTGGCGAGGGCTGCGGGCTCCTCCACCTCCAGGAAGAGGAAGTTGCCGCCGCCGTTACGCACCGCCTTAACGATGGGCGAGGCGGCGAACAGCGCGGCGAGCCGGTCCCGATCCGCCTTGATCCGCGCGATCCGCTCCTCGTGCACCGCCCGCCGCGAGGGCGACAGGGCGGCAACGGCGGCTTCGATCGACAGGGTCGGCAAAGGATAAGGCGGCAGCGCCCGGGCGGCCATGGCCACGGTTGTCGGGTGGCCGATCAGGCAACCAACGCGTGCGCCGGCGAGGCCGTACGCCTTGGACAGGGTACGCAGCACAACCAGATTCTCGGTTTCGGCAGCGCGGCTGGCCCCGCTCTCCCCCTCCGAAAACTCGATGTAGGCTTCGTCCAACACCACGATGGTGTCAGGCAAGGCGCGGCACACCGCCTCCACCTCGGCCAAGGGCAGGACGTTGCCAGTGGGATTGTTCGGCGCGCAAATGAAGGCGAGCTTCAGACTCGCCTCGCTCGCCACCTGCTCAAGGAAACGAGCCGCGCTGAAGTCGAACTCGGCATCCAGAGGGGCCTCGATCACCCGCGCGCCCTGCAGCGCCGCGAAATGCGCGTAGGCCGAGAAGGTCGGCGTGCAGATCGACACCGAATCCTCGCCGCCCCGGCAGTAGGTGCGCACCAATATGTCGATGGCATCGTCGGCGCCGCGGGTGACGATGAGGTTCTCCGCCGCCACGCCGTACAGCGCCGCCATCGGCCGCCGAAGCCGCGCGGGCTGGGGCTCGGGATAGCGGTTGAGGCCCGCCGCGAGGGCCCCGTCGCTGAGCGGCGGATAGGGGTTTTCGTTGGCGTCCAGCTTGATCGCGTCGCTGCCGAACGCGTCGTTGGCGTTGGCGGCGATGTCGAAGGGTGCAAGCCGCAGGATCTCGGGACGCGCCAGGCGCTCGGCAAGACTGGTCATGCCGCTACATCGCCGCGCAGGTCGGCGGCGCGTGCGTGGGCTTCGAGCGCCTCCAGCCGTGCCAGAGCGGCGGCCGGCCCCGCGATGGCGCGCGCCGCTTCAGGGGTTACCGTCTGCACGGTCATCGCCTTGAGGAAGGTGTGCACCGACACCCCGCTCCACGCCCGTGCGGCGCCGTCGGTGGGGAGGACGTGGCTCGATCCGGCGAGATAATCGCCGAACGTCTCGGCGGCGAGCGGCCCGGCGAACACCGCGCCCGCATTGCGGACCAGCGGCAGCAGCGCCTCGGCATCGGCCACCGCAAGCGAAAGATGTTCGGGCGCATAAAGGTTCGCGACCTCCACCGCCTGCGGAAGATCGATGGAAACGATCACCCGCGCTTCCTGAAGCGACGCCTCGGCAACGCTCCGGCGGGGGAGCAAGGCGACCTGCCGCTCAAGCTCCGCCTCAACCGCGTCGGCAATCGCAACCGAGGGGGTGACCAGAAGCACCTGCGCCGACGCGTCATGCTCCGCCTGGCTGAGGAGATCGGCCGCGACGGTGGCTGGATCGGCGCTGTCGTCGGCGATCACCATCAACTCGCTCGGCCCCGCCGGCATGTCCACCGCCGGGCCGCCGGGCATGGAGGCGACGATCGTCTTGGCCTCCGCAACCCAGGCATTGCCCGGCCCGCAGATCTTGTCGACGCGCGGGATGTCGCCCGCGCCGAAGGCAAGCGCGGCGATCGCCTGCGCGCCGCCGGCGGTCCACACCGCCTCGATCCCGCACAACTCCGCGGCAAGCGCGATCACCGGATCGAGGCCACCATCGCGGTGATCGGGCGGGGTGGTCACGACAAGCTCCAGCACCCCCGCCGCCCGCGCCGGAATGGCGAGCATCAGCAGGGTCGAAAAAAGCGGCGTCTTGCCGCCCGGGATGTAGAGGCCAACGCGGTCGATGGCGCGCCACACCTTGCGCACCAGCAAACCGGGCATTGTCTCCACCGCATGCTCGGGCGGCAGGCTGCCTTCGTGAAAGGTGCGGATGTTCTTCGCGGCAAGCTCCATCGCCGCCACTTGATCGGCGCTCAGCGACTGGCGGGCGCGGGCCGCGGCCTCGGCGACCGGGATTCGGCGCGGCAGGGCATCGTCGATGCGCAGCGCGTGGGCGGCGAGGCCCTGCCAGCCGCGCTCCCGAACATCGTCGACAATGGCGCGCACCGAGGATTGCAGGCGAGCGTCGTTGCGCTGCTCGGGACGGGCAAGTGCCGCCGCCCGGCCGGGCAGGTCGAGCGTGTTCCAGCTAAGCCGCTTCACAGCATCATCTTTTCGATTGGAAGGACGAGGATCGCGGACGCTCCCGCGGCTTTCAGCTTCTGCAGCGTCTCCCAGAACACCGATTCCTGGCACACGGCGTGAACGGCGAAGTGGCCGGCGCGGCCGTGCAGCGGCAGGATGGTCGGCGCCTCCGCCCCGGGCAGGATTGCCGTGATCTCGCGCAACGCCTCTCCGGGCGCGTTGAGCATGATGTATTTCGATTCCTTGGTGGCGAGCACGCCCTCGATCCGGCTAAGAAGCTGATCGCCCTGCTCCAGCTTGGCCGGGGTGATCGCCTTGCGGGTGCGGATCAGCACCGCCTGGCTCTCATACACGGTGTGCACCGCGCGCAGGCCGTTGGCTTCGAGCGTGGCGCCGGTGGAGACGAGGTCACAGATGAAGGGCGCGATCTGCAGGCGAGGGGCGAGCTCGACGGCGCCGTTCATCTTCACCACGCTGGCGGAGACGCCGTTGGCATCGAGGAAGCTCTGCACGATGCGCGGGTAGGAGGTGGCGATGCGCGCGCCCTCCAGCGACGCCGGCCCCGCGTACGGCGTCGCTTCCGGGGCGGCGAGCTTCAGGGTGCAGCGGCCGAAGCCGAGGCTGGCCAGCACTTCGAAGCGGGGCTCCGCCTCACTCAGCGCGAACTCCTGAAGCACGTTCTCGCCGACGATGCCGTATTCGCACACGCCGTCGCTGACGAAGGTCGGGATATCGTCGTCGCGAACGAACATCAGGTCGGCGGGGAAGTTCTCGACCCTGGCGGTAAGCTCGTTCTTGCCGTTCTGGATGCGCAGGCCGGCGTCGCGCAGCAGCCCGCGGCTCTGGTCGGACAGGCGGCCGGATTTCTGGATGGCGATGTGGAGGCGGGTGTCGTCAACGAGCATTGCCGCCCCCCAACGCGTCGATCGCGCGGCGATATCCCTCGTGCCGCTCCTGCTTCAGGAAACGGGCGACGCGGACGATGGTGGTGGTGCTTACGCCGGTGGCGTCGTGGATGTCGCGGTAGGACAGCTCCGTGCCGTCGAGCAGGCGGGCGACGTGCCAGCGCTCGGCCATGGTGCGGATCTCGGCAGGGGTGCACAGGTCGCTGAGCAACCGGCCCATTTCGGCCGCGTCACCGGGCGTCAGCAAGGCGGCGCACAAGTCGGCGGTGAGCGCTTCGGGCGCTCGGGTTGGTAATATGGTTGTAGCAGCAGCAGCAGGCATCTTGTTACACCGTGATAGTACAGTGGAACGCGCGTTAGTGCCGACCGCGCCGGTTGGCAAGCACTATCGAAGCGACTTAGCCGAGGAGGTGCTTCTGCACCTTGCCGGCGGCGGTGCGCGGGAAATCGGGGACGAACTCAAAGCTCTTGGGCACCTTGTAGGGGGCAAGACGGGTGCGGCAAAAGGCTTCCAGTTCGCCGTCCACCGGCCGCCCCGCCCCGGCGGCGAGCTGGATGAAGGCGCGGCCGACCTCGCCCCAGCGCGGGTGCGGCGCCGGCACCACCGCGGCGGCGCTGATCGAGGGGTGGGCGGAGAGCACATTCTCCACCTCGATCGGAAAGACGTTCTCGCCGCCCGAAATGAACATCTCCTTCCGCCGCCCGGCGATGGTGTAAAAACCCTCGGCGTCGCGGCTGGCGAGGTCTCCCGAGCGCAGCCAGCCATCGGCGGTGAAGGCGGCGCGGGTCGCCTCCGGGTCGTTCCAGTAGCCCGGGGTCACGGCGGGGCCGGCGAAGAGCAGGTCGCCGACTTCACCGTCCGCCACCTCGCGCCCGGCGGCATCGACGATCCGCGCGCGCACCAACAGCTGCGGCTTGCCGACGCTTCCGATCCGCTCCCACGCATCCTCCGGCGCGGCGAGAAAGGCGGTGGGGCCGGTCTCGGTCATCCCCATGCCGCCGCAAACCGGGATGCCGAGGTCCCGGCAGCGGGCGGCAAGCGCATCGGGCAGCGGCGCCCCGCCGCAGCCCCAGTGGCGGACATGGCCGAGCGGCGCGGCGGCGAAGCGCGGATGCTCGACAAGCTCCTGGTAGACGGCGGGCACCGCGAAGAAGGTGTCGAGCCGCCGCGCCTCCAGCAGCGCGGCCACGGCGTCCGCCTCGAAGCCCGGCAGGATCACCACCCGGCCACCCTGGATCAGCGTCGGCAGGGTGTGGAGGTTGATGCCGGCTGTGTGGAACAGCGGCAGGAAATTGGCCGTGGTATCGGTGGACGCGATGTCGATCGCCGTGCCGATATTGACGTGGTTCGCGAACGCCATCCGGAAGGTGTAGATCACCCCCTTGGGCGTGCCCGTGGTTCCCGACGTGTAGAGCAGGTACCAGATGCCGTCGGCGGGCCACTCGCGCCGCTCCGTAAGCGGCGGCGCGGCGGCGATCAGCGCTTCATAATCTTGGTCGAGGCCGATGCTAGGCGGCGGCGCGGCCAGCGCCTCCACGCAGGCTTCGTCCTCCGCTCCGTAAAGGAGCAGGGAGGGCCGGCAATGCTCGATCATCCGGTCGAGCTCGGCCGCCGGCATCCGCCAGTTGAGCGGCACCAGAATCGCGCCAAGCTTCGCGCAGCCGAACAGGATTTCGAAAAAGGCGATGCGGTTGCGGCACAGGATGGCCACCCGGTCCCCCGCCGCCACCCCCTTTGCCGCCAGCAGCGACGCCGCCTGCGCCGCCCGCCGGTCGAGTTCGGCATAGGTCAAAGTCCGTCCGGTGGCGATCTCCTCCAGCGCCACCCGCGCGGGCGCGAGCGCGGTCCGCTTGGCGGTGATGTCGGGCAGGTCG
>DASWMM010000252.1:0-1716 GCA_036399755.1 Allosphingosinicella sp. | reverse complement strand
CGAAGATGGGTCCGGAGCCGCTCGGCGAGGACTTCACGCCGGCCTATCTTCGCCGCGCGCTCGCCGGCCGCAGCGCGCCGATCAAGGCGATGCTGCTCGACCAAAAGATCGTCGCGGGCCTCGGCAACATCTATGTCTGCGAGGCGCTCCACATGGCCGGCATTGCGCCCAGCCGCGCCGGCGGGCGGGTCTCCGCCGTGCGGCTCGAGGCGCTGGTCGCCGCGATCCGCCAGGTGCTTGTCTCGGCGATCGAAGCGGGCGGGTCGACGCTGCGCGATTACGCGCGTCCAAGCGGCGAACTCGGCTATTTCGCGAAGCAGTGGCGGGTCTATGGACGCGAGGGCGATCCTTGCGGCTGCGGCGCTCCGGTCCGGCGGCGCGCGGAGGGCGGGCGGTCGACCTTCTTCTGCCCCCGCTGCCAGCGCTAGGAGTGTTGACCCAGCGCCCCTGAATCAGTACAGACCCGGCCGAACCGGTGCGGTCCACGACCGCGCCTTTTTCATTTTATCGATATCGCATTCACGCATCACGAGGTCATGACGATGGCGAATACGCCGCAAGCAAAGAAACGCATCCGCCGCAACGATCGCCGCGCCGAGATCAACGGCGCCCGCGTCAGCCGCATCCGCACCTTCGTCAAGCAGGTCGAGGCCGCCATCGCTTCGGGCGACAAGGATCAGGCCCAGGCCGCGATTCGCATGGTCCAGCCGGAGATCGCCCGCGGCGTTTCCAAGGGCGTGATCCACAAGAACACCGCCGCCCGCAAGATTTCGCGCCTCTCGAAGCGGGTTGCCGCTCTCGCCTGAGGCCGCTTCGGCGCAGAAAAAGAACAGCCCGTCGGCGTCATGCCGGCGGGCTTTTTTTTCGTCCGGCGCGACGGTTTTCCTAAGTCACGGATTTCCCGCGATTCGCGGAATTGTTTCACTTCCGTTACTTTGCTAACTCACTGATATAGTTGGATATTCCTCCACCGCGCCGGCGTGCGCACGCTTTTGCGTGTCAAGCCTGTTTTATTTCAATCTCGTCACATTTAGCGTTTGCCTGTTGCCCCGGCAGGTTCCTAAAACAGCACTCCCGGCGGACGAATCTCTGCCGGGACAAACGGCAAAATCTGATCAAAAGCGGCTGCACCGGGGGGTGTCGCCGCGCAGGGAGGACTTTGCCTTGTACAGAGGCCGCGAACAAGCGGCACAGTCGAGGATGAGGGGGTGCTTTCGTGAACCAGGCGCCGGCCAGAGGCGAAGATATGGGTGCGTCCGATCCGATCGTGGCGGCGTGGGAGCAGATTCGCGTCGGTCTCCGCCGCGATTGCGGCGCGCGAACCTTCGACGGATGGCTGCGCCCGATCGCGCTGGGACGTTGGGAGCCGGAGACCGGCAGCCTTCGTCTGGAGCTGCCTTCGCAGTTCATGGCGGACTGGGTGCAGTCGCACTTCTCCGAGCGGCTTGCGCTGGCCTGGCGCACGACGCTCCCGGCGGTGCGCTCGATCTTCATCGGCGTCGGCGCCAACGCGCCCAAGACCGCCGCCCTGGTCGAGATCCCTGCACCGCCCGAAGCGGACGAGCCGGCCGGCGTCGGCGTCGGCCTCTATTCGGTCGCATTGGAGCCGCGCTACCGGTTCGAGAATTTCGTGGTGGGCAAGGCCAACGAGGTCGCCTTCAGCGCGGCGCGGACGCTGTCCTCGGCCGACGACGTCGCCTTCAACCCGCTCTTCCT
>DASWMM010000251.1:0-5347 GCA_036399755.1 Allosphingosinicella sp. | reverse complement strand
GGAGTCGCGGAAGCGGTGTTCCTGCGCGGCTTCACCGAGGACATCACGCTGATCGCGCCGCACGACGCGCACGACCTTGCCGAGGAGGACCAGGCGAAGCTCAAGGCCTATGGCATCAAGTGCATCGATGGGCCCTGCGAGGCGGTGGCCGCGCATGACGAATGCATTGTGGTCGACACCCCCGAAGGCCACCACACGTTCGACAGCGTCTATCCGGCGCTTGGCTCGGATCTCCACAACCAGCTGGCGGTGCAGGTCGGTGCGGAGCTGAAGGAGGGGAATCTGGTGGTGGACGACCACCAGCGCACCACCGTTCCGGGGCTCTACGCGGCGGGCGACGTGGTGCTCGGCCTCGACCAGATCAGCCACGCGATGGGCGAAGGCGGCGTTGCCGCCGTGACGATCCGCAATGACCTGGCCAAGGAAAAGCCGATCCTTCGCGAAAAGCTGCGCGGCTCCATCGCGGCCAAAGCCTAAGTTCCTCCCGAAGCTCGCCTTGGCGAGGGGAACCAGCCGCAGGCTGGTGGAGGGGTAGGTGCCGCGGAGGGATGTAAGCGCGCGCGTGAACCCAAGAGCCTTGCGCCATCTACCCCTCCACCATGCTTCGCATGGTTCCCCTCCCCATCTCACGATGGGGAGGAACTAGGGGCGGTGCAACGCAACCAATTCCTCCTCGCGAGCGGAGCTCGTGGGGAGGGGGACCACCCGAAGGGTGGTGGAGGGGTGGTGCCGTGAGGGCTGAGGTTCGGGCGCGGGCTTGCTGCGACCTCGGCAGCTACCCCTCCACCATGCTGCGCATGGTCCCCCTCCCCATCTTCGACGGGGAGGAACTGGAAGTTACGCCAGGAAAATGGGGTCGGCGATTATGGCGCCGTCTACCAGGTCGGCGACGCCTTCGCGGAAGGGGACCATGGTTCGGCGGCCGTCGGGTTTCTCGATCTCGATGATGTCGCCTGCGCCGAAATTCTCGACGGCGACGACGGTGCCGAGGGGCTCGCCGTCCGGGCTTCGGCACGGCAGGCCGAGGAGGTCGGCGTGGTAATATTCCCCGTCCTCGAGCGGCGGAAGCTCGGCGCGCGGAACGGTGATGAGCTGGCTGCGCAGGCCTTCCGCTCCAGTGCGGTCGGTGATCTCTGCGAAGCGGGCGATGGGGTTCGCGCCCGGCCTTAGAGAGACAAGGGTGAGGGTACGTTCCCCCACCCTCACCTCTTTCTGGCGCTTGAGGCTCTCCACCCCTTCGGCAAAGAGCTTGAGGCGCACCTCGCCGCCGATGCCATGCGCGCCAGCAACGGCGGCAAGGATGACTTCGCCTTCAGCCATTGAGAGCGTCCCAAGCCGTCACCCCGGACTTGATCCGGGGTCTACCTTCTTCTGCTTCTTGGGAAGAAAGGAAGGTGGATGCCGGATCGGGGACCCCGCCGAAGTGGTACTTTGGCGGGAGCCCATGTCCGGCATGACGGGACATGGTGCTTATTCCGCCTTTTCGGCGCCATCAGCCGGGGCGGCGTCGTCGCCGCCTTCGGCCGGGGCGTTGGTCGACTCGCCGTCGTTCGGAGCCTGATCGGCCGGGGTGGCTTCACCCTCGCCGCCGGTGGCTTCGGGGGCCGGAGCTTCCTCAGCGGCGGCTTCGGGCTCAGGCTCGGGAGCCGGCGCGGCAGCGGCTGCGGCGGCTTCCGCGGCGGCCGTGGCAGCGGCTTCGGCGGCTTCGGCGTCACGAGTGGCACGCTCCTCGGCGCGCTCCTTGGCCTTGTCGCCCGGCAGGCCCTTGTTCGGGTTCGAACGGGCGGCGCGCTCACGAACGCCGAGGACGTCCAGGAAGCGGGCGACGCGGTCGCTCGGCTGGGCGCCGACGGACAGCCCGTGGCGGGCCCGCGCGGTGTCGAGCTTTACGCGCTCTTCGCTGTCCTTGGGGAGCATCGGATTGTAGCTGCCGATGCGCTCGATGAACTTGCCGTCGCGGCCGGTGCGGGAGTCCGCAACCACGATCTTGTAATACGGACGCTTCTTCGCGCCGCCCCGGGAAAGCCGGATGGAAACTGCCATTTTTTCGTTCCTTCTTCTAAACTTACGATTACTTTTTCATGAACTTTTCGAAACCGGGCGGGAGGCCGCCCTGACCGCCGCCGCCGGGCAGACCCGGAAGCCCGCCGCCGGCACCGCCGCCGCTCAGGCCGCCCAAGCCACCCATTCCGCCGCCGCCGAGACCCCCCATGCCGCCGCCGCCGAACAGGGCGCCGAGCTTGCCGAGGCCGCCCATTTTCTTGATCTTCTTCATCATGCCGGCCATTTCCTGGTGCATCTTGAGGAGCTTGTTGACCTCCTGCACCGTGCGCCCGGAGCCGTTGGCGATGCGGATCTTGCGCTTGGCGCTGATCAGCTCCGGCTTGACCCGCTCCTTGAGCGTCATCGAGCCGATCATCGCGTCCATGTGGACCAGGACCTTGTTGTCGACGCCGCTCTGCGCCATCGCGCCCTGCACCTTCTTCATGCCCGGGAGCATGCCGGCGAGGCCGGTGAGGCCGCCCATGCGCTGCATCTGGCCGAGCTGGGAGCGAAGGTCGTTCATGTCGAACTGACCCTTGGCCATGCGCTTGGCCATGGCTTCGGCTTCTTCGACCTTGATCGATTCCTGGGCGCGCTCGACCAGGCTAACGACGTCGCCCATGCCGAGGATTCGGCCCGCGACCCGGCTGGGGTGAAAGGCCTCGAGCGCATCGATGCCTTCGCCGACGCCGGCGAACTTGATCGGCTTGCCGGTGACCGCGCGCATGGAGAGCGCAGCGCCGCCGCGGGCGTCGCCGTCGAGGCGGGTCAGGACGACGCCGGTGAGCGGCACCTGATCGGAGAAGCTCTTGGCGACGTTGACCGCGTCCTGGCCGGTCAGGGCGTCGACGACGAGCAGAATCTCGGACGGGGCGGAGACGTCGGCGACAGCCTTCATCTCGTCCATCAGCGCCTGATCGACGTGGAGGCGGCCGGCGGTGTCGAGCAGGAGAACGTCGAAGCCCTGCAGCCTGGCGGACTGGAGCGCGCGCCGGGCGATCTCGACCGGCTGCTGGCCGGCGACGATCGGCAGGGTCGCGACCTTGGCCTTTTCGCCGAGCACGGCGAGCTGTTCCTGCGCGGCCGGGCGGGCGACGTCGAGCGACGCCATCATGACGCGCTTGCGGCCCTTTTCGGTCAGCCGGTGGGCGATCTTGGCGGTGGTGGTGGTCTTGCCCGAGCCCTGGAGGCCGACCATCATCACAACAGCGGGCGGCGTGACGTCGATGTTGAGGTCCGACGCATCGGAGCCGAGCATCTCGATCAGGGCATCGTGGACGATCTTGACGACCTGCTGGCCGGGTGTGACGGAGCGGAGGACCTGCTGGCCGACCGCCTGCTCGGTAACCTTGTCGACGAACTCGCGGACCACCGGCAGCGCAACGTCGGCTTCGAGAAGGGCGATGCGGACTTCGCGCATTGCCGCGCGCACGTCGGCCTCGACCAGCGCGCCGCGGCCGCGCAGGCGGTCGAACACCCCGCTCAGGCGATCGCTCAGGCTCTCGAACATCAAACGCTTCCTCTCATTCCGCAACGCCAAGCCAAAAACGCCGGCGGGCGAAACTCGCCGGCCAGCGTGCATCCTTGGACGCGCCAAATATCCTATTCCGTGGAATGGATGTGGTGCGCATAGCCGCGCGGACACGCGAAGGCAAGCCGCCGCTAGGAGGCGGGCTCGTCCGGTTCCTCGATGATCTCGGCGGGGCGGCGCTCGGCGGTCCACTCGTGCTCGCCGACGATTGTGGACGCGACCGGGCGCCCCTGCGCATTCGTGGCGGGACGGTAGCGCATGCGGCGCTTGATCAGGCGGCAGGTGGTCGAATCAAGCTCCGCACTGCCGCTCGAACGGGTGATGGCGCAGCCGCTGACTCTGCCGTTCGTGCCTACGACGAACCGGAGGTGAACCGTGCCGCCGATGCCTGCGTCCAACGCGCGCGGCGGGTAGTCCTGCGGACTGATCCCGCCGCTGAGCCACCTTGCGCCCGCGGCGCGGCCGCCCCCGCCTCCGCCACCGCCGGCGCCGTTTCCGTTAAGGCCGCTGCCGAGACCGGTGCCGACGCCGCCGCTCCCCGTGCCTGGGCCCGGAACGTCGGCGGCGCCTGCGGCTTCCGCATTGCCTTGGCCGGCGGCGGGCGCTGTGGGGATAAGAGGCGGTACGGGGAGAGGGACGATCGGCTTCGGGGCCATGATCTGAGCCGGGGTGTCGCGAAGGTTGGCGGGCGACGCGGCGCCTTCGGCATTCTTGGGCTTTGCGACTTTGGCGGCATCCTTGTCGGGAGGTGCAGGGGTGGCCGGCGGCGGAGGGAGAGGCGGCGTGTCGAGGACGTCGAACATCTTGAGCTGTTCCGCCACGCGGCCCACGGGATCGAAGCCGAGGCCGACGATCAGCGCGTAGCCGAGGAGCACGTGAAACGCGACGACGCCCGCGCTGGCCTTCAGCCGGTCGCGGTTCCGCTCATTGATCGCCTGTACCATGGTGAATGTCGCCTCAGCGGAGCGGGCGCTTTGACGCGGCGCGGATGAATGCGCGCTTGCCACGCGGCGGCGGCGCCGGTGGACTTGCCGGCCTCCCCTCCCTAGATGCGGCGGCAATGAAGCGGCGGTTCGAGAAGATGCATGGGCTCGGCAACGACTTCGTCATCTTCGACGCGCGCGAGGCGCCGCTGGAGATGGACGGGGCACGGGCCCGCGCGCTTGCCGACCGGCGCACCGGCATCGGCTGCGACCAGCTCATCGTGCTGGAGCCGAGCGCCGTCGCGGACGTGCGCATGCGGATCTGGAACTCGGACGGCGGCGAGGTGGAAGCGTGCGGCAATGCTTCGCGCTGCGTCGCGCTTCTGCTTGGCGGCGAGACGAGCATCGAAACCGCGGGCGGCCTGATCCGGGGCAGCGCGCATGACGCCTCCGCCACCGTCGATATGGGGGAGCCGCGCTTCGGCTGGGCCGAAGTGCCGCTCGCGTACCCGATGGACACGGCCGACATGCCGGTCGGCTGGGAAGAATTGCAACGGCCCCACGCCGTCAACGTCGGCAACCCGCACGTCGTCTTCTTCCTTGAGGACGCGAGCGCGGTGGACTTGGCTCGCCTTGGACCGGTGATCGAGAACGATCCGCTGTTTCCGGAGCGGGTCAACGTCAACGTGGCCGAGTTTCGCGTTGGCGGGATGGACATCGACGGGGTCCGCCGCACCGGCATCGACCTGCGCGTCTGGGAGCGCGGCGCGGGGCTGACCCAGGCGTGCGGCACCGGCGCCTGCGCCACCGCCGTCGCGGCGATCAAATATCATGGCAAGCGGTCGCCGGT
>DASWMM010000250.1:0-11909 GCA_036399755.1 Allosphingosinicella sp. | reverse complement strand
TCGGCTTGCCGCTCTCCGGATCCGAATTCATCGCCTGGGAGGATTGGGAAGCCGCGATCCACCCGGACGACCGCAAAGCGACCGCGGCGGCACTCGCAAACGCCATCGCCACCGGCACTCCGGTTGCGGCCGAGTATCGAACGCTTCACCCGAACGGCACCACCCGCATGATCCGCGGCATCGGCAAGGTGATCGCCGATTCCGCCGGACGCCCCCGCCGCGTGGTTGGGCTCCAACAGGAGATTGCGCGCGTCGAGGAGAAGCCCGGCTTCAGTCTGCGCCGGGCAAATCGCTGAGGCGCCCTAGCGGCCGAGCGGCGTCACGGCTTTGGTTGTGTCGAAATACACCGCGGCGTCGAATTGATCGGCGAGACGCGCTTCGAAATAATGGCTCATCCGCTCGCTGTGCGGCTGGTAGACGACGCCGATCGCCCGCTCCAGCATCGGGCCTTTGAGGTGACGCTGAACGTCCGGCTTGCCGCGCAGCAATAGCGAGAAAGCGGGCAAGCCGATTGTCCGAAACAGCGCGGAGTAGCTGCCCGCCAGCGCCGGCCGCATGTCGTAGACGCGCCCCGGCTGATCCCATTCGGACGCCGCCAGGACGGTACCGCCGTGGCTGAAGAAACCGAGCAGGAACGCGTCATTGCCGTGCCGCTGACGCATCAACTGCCCCAGGTTGAGCTCGCCGCGGTCGGCGGCAAAGGTGGCGCGCGCGTCGCCGGAATGGGTGTTGTGGCTCCACATCACGACCTTCCCCGCCCGTCCGGAGAGCGCCTGAAGGTGCTCGGCGATCTCCTCGACGTTCTGCGCCATCCGCTGGTCCCGAACGTTCCACGCCAGCGAGCCGGTATAAACCGTCCGGAAATATGCCTCCGCCGCCGCCACGGACGCGGCGCTGCGCACTGCAGCGAAGTGCCGCTCCGCTGCCTCGGCTTCGGTAGGACGCGGCAGCTTGCGGATCAGGGCAAGGACCGCTTCCGCCTGGCGCTGGCATGTTCTTCCGCTTCGTGTCGCCTCCCCGTAGGCGTGAGCGCTTCGGCCATGGCGGCGAAAGCAGCGATAGTGCGCCTCGGCCTGCTTCGCCGCGGCGCGATCGGCCCTGCCCAGATAGGCAATGGCCGCATCCGCCGCCCCAAACAGGTCGTAGACGTCCATGCCATACAGGCCGACCCGCTCCGCTGCGGGGCGCGCCATGTTGAGCAGGCGCAGCCGTTCGACGAAGTCGCGGAACTCGGCGTTGCGCCACATCCACCTGGGAAATCCGGTGAGCCCGCCCATTGCTTGCTCCGCCGAACGGTCGCTGCCGAGGCCGCGGACGTAATCGTTGAGCCGGCGGATCGGCGTCCAGTCGCCTTCCACGGCAACGGCGTTGAAGCCATGGTCGCGGACCAGCATCTCGGTGATCCGGCCGCGCTCCCGATAATATTCATGGGTGCCGTGGGTTGACTCGCCGAGCAGCACCCGGCGCGTGCCCGCCGCTGCGGACAGGATTTCGCGGTAATCCTCCGCGCCTCCGGTAATCGGCCGGGCGGCGGTTGCAAGCGATCCGCCGATCTGCTCGGGCGCCCGGGCGGGGCCGGAGGCGGCACCTTGATCGGCGGCGGTGCCCCGCGGCGCGGCGGCACCACCCCCGCAGCCCATGATGAAAGTGAAAAGGAGCGCGACGGCTGTCGCTTTGAAGGTGGGGATCATGGCAGGCTCCTGGCGGCGGGCGCCGGGCCGGCCGCAGGCTTAGGTGTGGAAGAGGCCGCCGCTCGATTTCGGCTCTTCACCGTGGATCCGGTCGAGATAAGCGGACGCGAGTTCGTAGTGGGCCTGGACTACGGCCTGGTGCCGGGCCTGCTGCGCCGCCTGGATTTCCGCCTCGGCCCGGCGCTCATAATATTGGATGTCGTCATGGGACATTTTACGTGTGGATACTCCGTCGTAAGTGACCTGGGGAAAACGGACAATCGGCGCGCGGCGTTCCCGAAAAAGCGGCTAACCTGGATCACCCCGCCTCCGGAACGCAAGGCGGGGAACTGCCGCCCCTCGCTTATTCGCGCCGCCCCCGCTAGAGAGCCGCCATGCTGCTCGCCATTGATGCCGGGAATACCAACATCGTCTTCGCCTTGCTTGAAGACGGCGTCATCCGCGCACGCTGGAGGATCGCCACCGATCCCCGCCGCACCGCCGACCAATATGCCGTCTGGCTGCACCAGCTCATCGAACTCGAGGGCCTCCCCAAGGGCGTAGTCGAGGCGGTGATCATCGGCACGGTGGTGCCGCGCGCGACCCACAATCTGACGGTGCTTGCCCAGAAGTATTTCAAGGTCGAGCCGCTGGTCGCGGGGAGTGCGGAGGCGGACTGGGGTATCGCCATGGATGTCGCCGAACCGCGTAGCGTCGGCGCGGACCGGGCGCTGAACGCCATTGCCGCCCATGCCATCCACGAAGGCGACCTCATCGTGGTCGATTTCGGAACCGCGACCACCTTCGACGTGGTTGATTATTCGGGCGCCTATAAAGGCGGCATCATCGCGCCGGGCATCAACCTGTCGCTCGACGCCCTGGTCACCGCCGCGGCCAAGCTGCCGCGCATCGCGATCGAGGCTCCGGACGAGAATATGTCCGTGATCGGCCGCACCACCGAAGACCAGATGCATATCGGCATATACTGGGGCTATGTGGCGATGATGGAAGGCCTGCTCGCCCGCATGAAGGCGGAGATCGGCCGGCCGGTGACGGTTGTCGCCACCGGCGGCCTTGCTACTCTGTTCGATCGCCATACATCGGTGTTCGACGTCATCGAACCAGACCTCACATTGCAGGGCCTCGGCCTTCTTCATCAGCGGACCCAAGCCGCCTCTTAACTCATTGGAACTCCATGAAACCCGGTAAAGAACTCCTTTTCCTCGCCCTTGGCGGCTCGGGCGAGATCGGCATGAACGTCAATCTCTACGGCTGCGACGGCAAATGGCTGATGGTCGATCTCGGCATGACCTTCGGCGACCCGAACTACCCCGGCATCGAGCTGGTGCTGCCCGACCTCGACTTCATCGAGAAGCATCGCGGCGACCTTCTCGGCGTCGTGCTCACCCACGGCCATGAGGACCATATCGGCGCGATCCCCTACCTCGCCGGCGACCTCGGCGTGCCGCTCTACGCAACGCCGTTCACCGCCGGGCTGATCGCCAACAAGCTGGAAGAAGAAGGGCTGACGCGCGACGTCAAGCTCAAGGTCGTTCCGGTCGGCGGATCGATGCAGATCGGCCCGTTCGGCGTGCGCTACGTGCCGCTCGCCCACTCCATTCCCGAAGCGCATGCGCTGCTGCTCGACACGCCATACGGCAAGGTGTTCCACACCGGCGATTGGAAGCTCGACGACCAGCCGCAGGTCGGCAGCCCGACCAGCCCCGAGGCGCTGCGCGCGATCGGCGATGAAGGCGTGCTGGCGATGGTGTGCGATTCCACCAACGTCTTCACCAAACAGGCGGCCGGCTCCGAAGTGACGGTGCTGGAGGGTTTGACGGAAGTGGTCGGCGCGGCCGAGGGCCGGGTGCTGATCACCACCTTCGCCTCCAATGCGGCGCGGCTCCATACGCTTGGCCAGGTCGCCAAGACGACGGGGCGGACGGTGTGCGTCGCCGGGCGCTCGCTCGACCGAATTTTAAAAGTGGCGCAGGCCACCGGCTACTTGCGGGATTTCCCCCAAACCGTGCGGTTCGAGGAGGCGATGAAGCTTCCCCGGCGCGACCTGATGATCATCGCCACCGGCGGCCAGGGCGAGGATCGCGCGGCTCTCGCCCGGGTTGCGTACAACAGCCATGTCATCAAGCTCGAGGCGGACGACACGGTGATCTTCTCGTCCCGCCAGATCCCCGGCAACGAAGTCGCGATTGGGCGCATCCAGAACGCGCTTGCCCGGTCCGACGTGCGGATGGTGACCGAGCGGCAGGCGCATGTGCACGTCTCCGGGCACCCGGGGCGGCCGGAGCTCGCCGCCATGTACGAGTGGATTCGGCCTGAGATCTTGATCCCGGTGCACGGCGAAACGCGCCACCTGCACGAGCATCGCCGCTTCGCGCTCGAGCAGGGCGTGCCGCGCTCCATCGTGCAGGAGAATGGCGACATCATCCGGCTTGGCCCCAAGGGGCCGCGCAAGCTCGGCGAGGAGCGCGTTGGGCGGCTGATCCTGGACGGCGACGTGATCCTCGGTGCCGACGGCCCGACAATGAACGAGCGCCGCAAGGTGGCGGCGAACGGCATCATCTCGGTTGCGGTGGCACTGGACGAGCGCGATCGGCTGCGCGGGCGGGTCGAGATCGGCCTGGCCGGCATTCCGGTGGAAGAGGATCGCGACGAGTTCATCGAGGAAGCCGCCGAAGCCGCCGCGGATGCGGTCGCGAAGGGCGCTGGTACGCCCGAGAAGCTCAAGGAAGCGATCCGGCTTGCGGTGCGGCGCTGCGCCACCGAGTGGACGGGGAAGAAGCCGGTCGTGGACGTGCTGATCGTCCGCCTCTGATGCGCTTCGGCTCGATCCTCGCAATCTATGTGCTGTTCTGGACGATGAGCCTGTTCCTGGTCCTGCCCTTCGGGGTTCGGACCAGCGAGGAGGAGGGCGCGGAGCGCGGCGCCGGCCATGCCGACAGCGCGCCGCACCGGTTCAGCCTCGGCCGCGCGGCGGTGCGGGCGACGGTACTCTCGGCGGTGTTGTTCGGGGTGTTCTACCTGAACTACCTGTTCGGATGGGTCACGCCTCAGATGCTGGATTGGTCTCCGCACCGCTAGTTCCTCCCCATCGGAGATGGGGAGGGGAACCACCCGAAGGGTGGTGGAGGGGTAGCTGCTTCGACCTACGCCAGTGCCGCTACCCCTCCACCGGGCTTCGCCCGGTTCCCCTCCCCATGCCTTGCATGGGGAGGAATATCACTTCCTGAGCCGGTCGATCGCCTGCGCCAGCGCCACGTAGAGCTTGCCCATGTCGCTGGAGAGGATGGTGACGCTCAGGGGCGAACCGTCGCGGTCGGCCAGGATGCGGCGCAGCATCGATTCGAAGTCGTGGATGTAGCGGTTGACCTGCTCGCGGAACTCCGGCTCCTCGTCATAGTGGCGGGCGATTTCGCGGGTCTCGGTGGCGTCGAGCAGGCGCACGGCGCGGCGGGTGAAGACGCCGCGGTCGCCCTTCAGATAGGCCGCCCAGGCGCTGTCGGTGACATCATTGGACAGGATCTTGGTGACGTCGATCGCGGTCGAGTTGAGCGATTCGATGAGCAGGGCCACGCGGCGGGAGAAGTTCTCGCTTTCCTTTTCGTCGCGCTCCTTGCGCGCCTGGCCGATGCGCTTTTCGACGGCCGCGGCGGTTTCGCCGATGGTCAGCATCTGGCGGGTGAGGCGTTCGGAGGCTGAGCGGGCGGTTTCCAGCGCGCGCTCGGAGACGGCGGCGAGTTCGGCCATCTGGCGCTCCACCGTACCGCTGATCGCGTCGCTGAGCGCGGCGCGGCCGGCTTCGCCGAGGGCGGCGGCGCTTGCCGGGATAACGGCCGCGATCGCTTCGCGGGCGCGCTCGGCGGCCTGGTTGGCCGTTTCGCGGACCCGGACCATGGCTTCGACCAACTCGGGCGCGGTTTCGGCGACCAGGCGGGAGGCGGCCTGCTGCGCTTCTACGGCGGCGCGGCCGAGGCTTTCCAGTTTCTCCTCGGCGCTGCCCGAGCCCTGGTCGATCCGGGCGAGGAGCGCTTCGAAGACCTCGCTCTGGCGGGCAACGCTGGCTTCGGTTTCGCCGAGCCGAGCGGCAGCGGCGGCCGCGGAGGCTTCGACGCCGGCAATGACCGGGGCGAGTTCAGCCGCGGCGGCGTGGCTTTGCCGGGCCTGCGCTTCGACTCGCTCCAGCGCTTGGGGAAGGGCGTCGCGGAGATGGGTTGCGACCGCGTCCAGCGTGCCGGCGAGCGTCTGGGCTCGGGCGCCCAAGGCTTCGGCGCGAACGTCGCCGCCGCCGAGTTCGCTTTCGAGATCGGCGGTTGCGGCGCGCAGGGTGGCGATCCCGGCGCCGATCTGCTCGGCTTGGGCCGTGCCTGCGGCGCCGGTGGCGGCAAAGCGCTCTTCCAGGGCCATGACCTCAGAGACCAGGCCCTGAACCAGCGCGCGGCCGCTTTCGTCTTGCGCCTGGAGCAATGCCTGGATGCGCTCGGCCTCCGACGCGACTTGCTCGACTCGGGCTTCGATCTCGCCCGAGGAAGCGTGAATGGCGGCGACCGGCCCGGCGAGCGACGCCACGGCGGCGCCGGCGCGCTCCGCCTGCTCCTGAACTTCGGCGAGGGAGGCGGGAAGCGTGGTGCCGAGCTGTTCGCCGAGTGTCCCGTAGATATGCGAGGCCTCGCGGCCATGCTCGATGAGCAGGCCGGCTTGCTCACGGCCGCCGCCCAGTTCCGCGACAAGGGCGCGCATGCTTTCGCGCACCGATCCGACGGCGCCGGACAATCGGTCGGCCTCCACGCTGCCGGACGTGCCCAGGCGGCCGAACCAGTCTTCGAGCTCGGCAAGCTCCTTGGCGAGGCCGGTGACGAGTGTGTGGCTCGCCGAGTCCTGGGTGGCCAAGTGGCCTGCGAGACCTTCGAGCTGGGCGCTGACCTGATCCAGGCGTTCGGAAAGGCTGCGGGCGGCTTCCTCGCCGGCGCTTTCGAGACTGGCGCGGCTGTGCTCGATAGAGGCGAGCATCGCGGCGGATTGGGCGTCGAGGCCGGAACGGGCGGCGTTCACCGCCTCGGCGGCGCGGGCCATCGCCGAATCAACAGCGCCGTTCATCGCGGCGGAGGCTTCGCCCATGGTTGCGGCGGCGGCGGCGCTTCCGCTTTCCAGCCGCGCGACGTGGGCCGCCATGCGCTGGGCGGCGCCGCCCAAAACTTCATCGGCGTCGCGGCCCTTGGCGGCGATCGCGGCGAGTTGCGCTTCGAGCGCACCGGCCTGGCCGTGGGCAGCGAGGCCGGCTTCCTTCATCGCCTCGGCAACGGCGCGGGCCTGTTCCTCGGCCTTGGGGAGGTCGTGGAGGAGCACCCCAATATCGACCTTGGCGGCGGAGGCGGCCGAATCGAGGGTGGCTGCGCTGCGGTCGAGGTGAGCCCTTTCCTTGGACAGGTAATGCGTGACCCGGCCGAGGCGGTCCGAGGCTTCATCGCCCAAGGACATCAGCCGCTCCGCCTCGCCGCGCAGCCGGGTGTGATTCGCCTCGATCCGTTCGGCGACGATGGTAAGCACGCTTTCAAGCGCGGTGCTTTCGCGGCGCATGTCCGCGACCGCCCGGGTGAAGCGCTGCGCCTCCCGCCGAGGGGTGCGCCCGAGCCAGACCCACAACAGGGCGAGGAGGACCAGAGGGCCGCTAAAGGTCCCAATGGTCGCTATCGCTAAGGGAAGGGTAAGCGCGGGGCGGCTCTGCCAGGCGTTGAAGGCAAAGGCTCCGATCCAGCCCAAGGCGAGAAGAAGGAGGAGTGCGCCAAGCAAGCGTGCGCCGCCCGAGGGGCGCAGCGGCGCGGGTTCTTCGGCGAAGCCGGGCTCGCCGAGATCTGGGAGCGTGTCCTCAACCTCGACTTCCGCCTGGCCGAGCCAGCCGGCGCTGTTTCTCCCCTGATGCACGCCGTCCCCGGCCTGCGGCTGCGCTCGTTCTGCCCCCGTCATGGGCAATGTTTACCATCTTTCGAGGCCAGCGGAAGATGGGAAGGATACGAGGCGTTAACGTGCTGCGGCTACGGGTGCCTCATGGTCTACGATCCCGGAGCATTGAACGCCTCGCTCGCCGCCGCGGTGGGCACCGACCCCGTCCTCATGGCGGAGCTTCGAGTCGCCTTCGTGGAAAGCGCGGCGCGTCAGGTGGACCTAATGGCGCGATCGCGCTGCGACGCCAATTGGCAGTTCGCCGCTTCGCGCCTCAAGAGCCTTGCGGCGAGCTTTGCGGCGGTGGGGATGATGGCGCTTGCCGACGAAGCACTGGAAGGGGCGCCGGGCGATCCGGTGGTGCTTCGCAAGGTGCGCGCGGCAATCGACGACTTCGCAATCGCTTAAGCCTTTGCGCGGCTGAGGCCGGCGCTCTATTCCCCTCCTTATGGGAGGGAGCCCGATTTGACACTGGCCGCGCTGATCGCCGCTTACCATGAAGCGGACGAGCCGGGCGGCGGCTTGCGCGCCACCCTGCCGCTGGCCGGGCGAACGGTGCTCGAGCGCCAGGCGCGGCTTGCACTTGCTGCGGGGGCGGATCTCATCGTGGTGGCCGTGGAACGGGTGCCGGCGCCGCTGCTTGAAGCGATCGACCGGCTGCGGGCGCAGGGGCTGAAGGTGGTGGTGGCGCGCAATGCGTCCGAAGCCGCGGAGGCGGTGCATCCCGACGATCGCCTGCTGGTTTTCGCCGACGGGCTGGTGGCGACCGAAACTCATATCGGGCGGCTGCTTGCGATCGGCGCGCCGACGATCGTGACCGTAACCGACGTGCGCGTGGACGACCGCTTCGAGCGGATCGACGCGCATAGCCGCTGGGCCGGCCTGGCGCTGTACGACGGCGACATGCTGAAGCGCACCGCATCCATGCTTGGCGAATGGGACCTCCAATCGACCCTCCTTCGCCGCGCGGTGCAGAGCGGGGCGCGGCAGCTTGCCCTGCGCGGGGAGCCTGCAGACGATCTGCTCACGGTGGCCGAGCGGACCGACGACTTGGGCGAACTCCAGCAGCGCATCCTCGAAGGCGCGGGCGGCGAGCGGAAGGACTGGGTGTCGCGCTATCTGCTCGGCCCGATCGAGCGGCTTGCAGTGCGGCGGCTGATGCCGACAGCGGTCACTCCGGCGATGCTGACGCTAAGCGGGGCGCTGCTCACCGCACTGGGCGGGCTCGCCTTTGCGTCGCACTGGCTGGCGCTGGGCATGGCGTTCGTGCTGCTGGCGACGCCGCTGGAGGGGATTTCCGGGCGGCTCGCGGCGCTTCGCATGCAGGAGAACGATCCGGAGAGCTGGCTCGCGCACCTGCTTCCGGCACTGTCCGGCGCAGCCCTGGTGGCGCTCGCGTTGGGGCTGACCGACACGCGGGGCTGGGGCTGCCTTGTGCTGGCGGCGACCACCATTGCGTTCATCTTCGCGCTTCGGGCGGAGACCAAAGGCCACCTCGTTCCGGGCAGCCATTGGCTTGCAGAGCGGAAGGGCATGACCTGGCTGCTGCTGCCCTTTGCCGCGGCCGGGCTTTGGGGCACGGGGCTGACCGCGCTTGCGGCCTATGCGGCGGGCAGCTTCTTCTGGGCGCAGCGCCAGGTGCACCGGCCCGCGCCGCCGCCCGTTGCTGATTAGCGCCGCTTTAACCCTGACGCCCTAGAAGAGCCCGATGTCCGATGTGCGGCCGAGCGGGAATGAGAGGGATGGCGCGGCCGAGCTGCTTGCGTCGGCCCGTGCACGCGTCTCCGCCGCGGCCGCCGATCTCGCGCTCCCACAAGGGATGCGGCTTAGCGAATGGCAGCGGATTACCCTGCGCGGACTTCTTGCCCAGCTTGTCAGGTCGGTGGAGGACGCGCTTCGCGCGGAGATCGCGCAGGCGCCGGTAAGCGAGGCGCTTCGGGCGGCCTTGTCGTCAGCCCATGTCGAAATTGCGATGCCGGTTCTTGCTGGAACCGGCGCGTTAGCCGAACCGGCGCTGATCGACCTTTTGCTTCGGCGGGCCGAGGAGCATCGCCTGCACCGCGCTGCGGCGTCGGACAATGCGTTGCTGGTCGAGCTTGCCGGGGATGCCGACGAGGGCGTGGCCGGCGCGGCGATGGCCTTGCTGATTGCCCAGAACGGGCGGGTTGACGGCTTTCGCGAGCCGGTGCTGCCGCGCTCCGATCTGCCGGCCGAGGTTGAGCACCATCTGGTGTGGAGCGTAGCGGCGGCGCTGAGGCGCTACATGATCGTGCAGCACCGCGCCGAGCCTGCTGCTTGCGACGCGGCGCTGGGGGCGGCGGCAGGGCGGCTTCTTGCCGGCCACGACGAGGGGGAAGGCGCGGAAGCGCGGGCGATGCGGCTGGCGCTGGCGGTGCAGGCGGTTGGGCGCGGCGAGGACGACGCGTTGCTTGGTCAGGCGCTGACGGAGGGCAGTCTTGCCTTCTTCCTTGCGCTGATCGGGCTGCGAACCGGCCTCGAGCCCGGGGCGGTTTGGGAAATTCTTACGGCGCGTTCGGGCCCGGTTCTGCTGCTTCGCGCGGCCGGCGTGGCGCGCCGGGACGCTGCGGCCATCCTGCTCGGCCTCGGTACGGACGAGAACGAGCTTGGCGCGGCGCTCGATCGCTTCGACGGCATGACGGACGCCGCGGCGCCTGCTTTGCTGGGCCTGTGGACCGTCGATTCGGGGTACCGCGACGCGGTGGCGAGGCTGGCGCAATGAGTGGGCCGGTGAGCGGGCGCATCGATTCGGAAGGGCGGCTTGTTTCGGGCGAGCCTCGCCTGCTTGCCTTGCAGCGCGCCGCCGGCGGCGAGGAGGGCGGGCCGCTTGCCGTGCCCCAGATCGCATCGCTGGCGCGCCTCGCGCGGCGGCTCGGGATCACCGTATCGCGCCCTGCCGTCGCTGCCGAGGAAGAGGCCGACATCGACCTTTGGGTGCGGGCCGAGCCTGCCGATGGCGGGGCGGTGGACCTGCTGATCACTGGCTGGACGACGCGCAGCGCGCGCAGCCCGGCGCCGGCCGCCGAGGCGGAGCGGCAGGCGGATTTCCTGCGCGCCTCGGCCGACTGGATGTGGGAAACCGACCAGAGCCTGCGCTTCACCGCCGTCTCGCCCGCTGCGGCGGCCGCTGCCGGGGGCACGCCAGCGGATTATATCGGCCGGCAGCTTACCCGGCTGTTTCGGCTTGAGGAGGAGCAAGAAGGCGAGCTTCCGTTGCTGACCGCACTTGCCGAGCAGCGGCGCTTCGACGGCCAGATTGCAGCCTTGCGCGGTGGCCGTGGCGGGCGCTACCGGCTTGCCGCCGTTCCCTTGATCGACGGCGCCGGGCGTTTCGCCGGCTTTCGTGGATCGGCCACAAGTTTGGGCGGCGGCGTAGCGGCACCGGCCGCCGAGACTGCGCCTGAACCCGACGCCGGCGCTTTTTCCGAGCGGCTCGACAAGGCGCTTCGGGCGCCGCTTGCCCACATCATTGCCAACGCCGAGACGATCGGCGCCCAGCCCGAAGGCCCGATCCGCGGCGATTATGCCGGTTATGCGGGGGACATCGCGTCCGCTGGACGGCACCTCCTCGCCCTGGTCGACGACCTTGTCGACCTGCAGGCCATCGAGCGTTCCAACTTCGCTCCGGAAGCCGAGGAGATCGACCTTGCCGACGTGGCGCGCCGTGCCGCAGGGCTGCTTGCCGTGCGGGCGGCGGCACAGGGGGTCAGGATCGACGCTCCCGCAGCCTTCGACAGCCTTCCGGCCAAGGGCGAATTCAAGCGTGCGCTGCAGGTGGTGGTGAACTTGCTCGCCAACGCAATCCGCTACTCGCCGGAGGGCGGCTCGGTGTGGCTGCGCACCG
Source organism: Allosphingosinicella sp. (assembly GCA_036399755.1). GTDB lineage: Bacteria > Pseudomonadota > Alphaproteobacteria > Sphingomonadales > Sphingomonadaceae > Allosphingosinicella. Next base: position 422 of record DASWMM010000250.1, on the reverse strand, counting down.
ACCGGGAGGGCGACCTTGCCGCCTTGGTGGTCGCCGACCAAGGCAAGGGAATCGCACCTGAAGACCAGGCGCGGGTGTTCGAGAAGTTCGAGCGGGTCGATCCCAATGAGCCCGGCGGCACCGGCCTTGGCCTCTACATCTCGCGCCGGCTTGCCCGGGCAATGGGCGGGGACATCGCGCTGGACAGCGCGCCGGGACAGGGCGCGCGTTTCACCTTCACCCTGCCGTTGCAGCGGGACTGATCGAGATCAACAAAAGGTGTCGAAAACGCTCCCTTCGCCTTTGGAAACAGTGTATAAGCGAGTCGGGGACGGGAGATAGTCGCCCCACCAGGCAGACTGTCGGCGAAGCGCTCCGGAAAATATCCGGGGCGCTTCGTTTTTTTGGGGAACCAACCAGTGGGTGAGCCGTTCAGCCCATAC
>DASWMM010000249.1:0-4768 GCA_036399755.1 Allosphingosinicella sp. | reverse complement strand
CGGCGCCAAGCAGGGTGGAGCGGCGCTGATCGTCGGCGTCGCGGAGCGCGGTGGCGCCGGCCTGCAGCTTGCCATCGCCCGTGCGAACGGCGACGCGGCCGCCGGCGTTGAGCGAGCGGCTGGCAACGCCGTCCACTTCATATTCGGCGATAATGAACTGCGGGTCGAGGGCTGAGCTGCGGCTCAGAATCGGCTCGCGGAAGCGAAGCGTGCCCGCCCGGTAATCGACATCATAGTCGATGTTGCGGGTCAGCAGGCGCTGCTCGACGATCCGGTCGGAGCGGAGCCGGTCGCGGACCTCGATGGTTACGCGCTCGCTGTTCGGCAGGATATCGCGGGCGCCGAGCGCATAGGGGCCGGAAAGGCCGCTGCCCTGGAGTTCGTCCCGGCGGTGGCGGTTCGGCGAGTCGGCGGCAAAGGCGGTCGCGGAGACGGTGTCCGAACGATATTCCGCCTTTGCGCCGTTAAAGGCGCGGACGTAGCGGGCGAGCTCCGGCTCATCGATGCCGGTCTCGTAATCGCCGAACAAGGCGTAGAATTGCGGCCGCTCGAGCTTCAGGTAGAGGCGCCGCACCGAGGCGGCGTCGAAGCGCTGCTCCGAACGGTCGGCATAAACGGTATAATAGGCTTGCGGATCGATGGTGCCGCCGAAGCGGGTCTCGTTCTTCGGCTTGTCGCTGTCATAAGCCAGCGTCATCAGCCATTTTCCCTGCACCCGGCCCTTGGCGTAGAGGGCGAGGCGGCCGTCGATCAGGACTTCGTCTGAGCTGTCGGCCGCGTCCTCGACATGGCCAGCCAAGCGGTTGTAGCCGACCGTGCCTTCGGCGAGTCCGACGACCGTCCAGGGCCGGGCGCCCGGATCGAGCCAGGCTTCGATGCGCTGCTCACGGTTGGCTTCGCCGTCGCGGAAATCGAAGCGCAGGCTGACGGTGCCGGACGCGGTGGTCGGCTCAAGCTCGACATAGGCGATTCCGTCTTCGCCCTCGACCTTCCAGAACGGGCGGGCGCGCTCCAGGCCGGCGAGCTGGCGGGCCTGCTGGGCGTCTGCCTCGACGGCCGGGTAATAAGGCGCGGGAACCTCGAAATCGCCGATCAGGCCGTGGCGGACCGGACGGCCGTCGCGGTCCGTGAGGCGGACGGCGAGCACCGGCCGGCTGACCCCGTCGGCGACCAGCACCGAACGGTCGCGCAGAAGCTGCGCCTGGATCGGGTTGGCGCCGTAGCGGACCGGGCGGCGCAGTTCCTGGGCAAGGCTGCCGTCCGAATTACGGACTTCGGCGGAAAGCACGGTCATGCCGGTGTCGAGCGAGACGCCGCGCCACAGGCTGACGGCGACGGTGCCGGCCGGGTTGATCCGCTCGCCCTCGAAGGCGATCGCGTCGATGGCCTTGCCGCCGGCGAACAGCGTCACCTTCTGGCCGGGGCGGTGCTTGATGGCGACGCGGACGATCGGCGCGCGCGGGTTGTACTCAACTTCGGGGAAGATCCAGTCGATGCCGGGCTCCTGGCCGGTCAGCCAGTCGCGCTCGGCGCCCGCCGCGGCGGCGTCGCTTGCAGGGGCGGCACGAACGGCGGCCGCCTTGCGCCCGGCGCGGGGCGCGGCCGGGACGGCGCGGAAATCGACGCGCTTCAAGGCGCCGCCGATGCCTTCGACGAAGCGCGAAAAGGCGCGCCCGGCGGACCGCGTGTTGCGGGCACAGTCCACGGCGGCGCGGTCGGCGGGGAGGGTGAGGTCGTCGAGCTGCACGACGTGGCTGCCGGGGCGCACGCCTTCGAAATGGTAGCGCCCCTCGGCGTCCGTGACGGAATAGCTGCCGTCTTCCATCATGACCCGCACGCCGGGGATGCCGCGGGCCTTGACCGGATCGGCATCGCAGCCGCCGTCCACCACCCGGCCGACGATCGTCATCCGGCCGCCGATCGTTTCGCGGCGGATGCGGATGGCGGCGTCGGCGATGTTGCTGCGGACGCCGCGCGAGTCCACCGCTTCGGCCCGGTTGAGCGCTTCGCCTTCGCGCGCGTCACCGCGTACCTCCAGCGTGTAGCTGATCTGGGCGCTGCCGCCGGGGGCGAGGGCGGGGATGAGGAGGCTGAAGCCTCGGCCGGCCGGTGCGATCTCGGCTGCGGTTGCGGTGCCGTTCAGGCGAACGCTGCCGACGCGCAGGCGCATGCCGGCCGGAAAGGTGTCGGACAGGGTGGCGGGGGCGGAAGAATGCTGGGCATCCGCGTTGCGGGCGGTGATCCGGTATTGCACCGGATCGCCGGGAGCGGCCTCGCGAACGCCGGCTTGCTTGGAAAGGGTGAGGGCGCCGGCCGCCTGCGTGGCGGCGGTGATCCGGAGCTGGGTTGCGGCCATTGCAATCGAGGCGCCGGGATCGAAGGCCTGGAGGCCGAGCGAGTCGCCGGCGGGCAGGTCCAGCCTGCAATCGTCGCTCGTCGCCGGCGGCGCTTCGGTGGTCTGGATCGCGCCGATAAAGATGCCGCTGCCGATCCCCGTTTCGATCAGGGTCAGCGTCTCGCGGTCCCCCGAAGCGGCGGCGATGTCGAGTTCAAGGGTATCGCGGGCGAGAGGGTCCCGGTTGGCGGATGCGCGCTCGACCTGGAGAACGAGGAGCTGGCCGGCGGCAAGTTCGGCGGCCGGCGCGATGGTTCCGGTGTCGGGAATGCCGTTCGGCGCCTTGGCGGCCAAACCGGCGGGCCCGATCGCGCTTCCGCAATGCGCCCCGGAGAAGGACACCGGAGTGCCATTGGGGGCGAAGCGGTAGGTGGAGAGACTCGCCGGCGACGCGCCCGCGACGACGAGATCGACCCGGTTCGAGGCCAGGCTGAAACGTCCAGCGCCGCTCTCCCAGTCGATGGTCGCGACGTTGGAAATGGTGCGCTGGGAGGAGGTGTGGCTTGCAACCGCCTGCGCCGACGCCGCCGTCACCGGCAGCGCAGCGCACAGGGCGAGCGAGATCGCCCGCAGATGGCGGAGTGCGAATTTCATGGTGAAGCGGGGGAGGGCGGCCGGCATGGTTCGCACCGGCCTTCCCTCCCCCTTTTCCTTAGTTGATCGCCACCCGGAAGACGAGCGTCCGGGCCGAGCTGGCGGCGACATCCTGAAGCGTTCCGGAAACCACGCCGGCCGCATAGCCGCCACCGTTCACGCCATCGGCGTTGCAGGTGGTGCCGGTGACGGTGCCGTTCACCTTGATGCCGAAGGCGGCGTTGTACGCCGTCTGGGTCGGCAGCGTATCGCTGACGGTGATGTTGCTTGCCGGAGCGCTGCCCGCACCGTTGGCGACCGCGATGCAATATTCAACAATTGCGCCCGGGATCATCTTCGGATTGGTGGTGCCGTTCACCGGATCGCTGATCACGCGGCTGGTCTTGGTCGCGGTCAGCGAGGCGGCGAGAATCGTATAATCGTCCTCGTCGAAGTGGATGCCGTCATAGGCGACATTGCCTCCGGTAGCGCCCGAATCGGCGAACACCGTGTCGACACCCGCGGTGTTGGCGCCGGCCGTTTGAGTGACGATGGCGCCAAGCGCGGCGGCGGCGGTTGCTTCGGCCGCCGTGGCGGTCAGGCGTACGCCGGCGACATCGCCGGTGGAACGGCCGAGCGGCACGTCGGCAACAACGAACACGCGGCGGATTTCGTCCGCGGTAACCTGGTCGAGATAGGTGATCTCGACATCGGTGCCCGCGTCGTAGCTGCCGTTGGCGTTGGCGTCGCGATAGAGTTTGACGCCGCTGACGTTGAAATTGTCGGTGCCGCCGTGCTTGGCCGTGCCGCCGGCCGGTTGCGACGCCGCAAGCGCGAAATCGAGCGGCGCGTTGGAGCCGTTGGTGACGTCGAACGTGGTCACGGCGCTGAGCTGGCCGGGCGACACGCTGGTTGTCGTGTTGCCGACTTCGGCCACCGTCAGGACGACCTTGCGGTCAACCGTGAAGGTGTTGCTTGCGCTGATGCCGTTCTGGTCGATGTTGCCCACCTTGTAGGAGAGCGACACCGTGTTGGTGATGGTGGTGCCCGCGGCCGTGCCTTCCGCGAAGGCGGGCGTGGCCGCGAACGCCGCAGCCGCCAGCGTGCTGGCAGTCGCGAGTAATCGCATGGTCCTGGTCATGGTTCTGGTCCGATTCAAAGTGTTGCGCGCCGTTGTCCCCCCGCCGGCGCGCATCAGCGGGGTAAGCCTTACTTGACGGTTCCGCGGAACGTGAGCTGCCCACCAGCTCCCGCGGGGATCGGCTGGGCGAAGGCCCAGCGGATATGCGTGACGTCGGCCGGGACCGCAGCGCGGCTGGTGCCGTCCGCGCCCTTGAGCTGAAGCGCGGCGAGTTGACCCCAGCTCTTGCCGCCGTCGACTGAAACCTCTGCGCTGCCCTCGGCGGCCGTGAAGACCACGGAAGCGGGCATCGGGTTGGTGACGGTGAAGCCGGTCGCCGCGGTTGCGCCCTTGTTGCTGTAGCTCAGCACGAAGACGAGCCGATCGCCGGGCGTCACGACGTCGGGCGTTTGGCGCACGGTCTGCGCCTCGCCCTTGGCGTCCTTGACGGTTTTTTCGACGAACACCTGGCTCGCCAGGGACACGTTGTCGGCGGCCATCGCGGCGGCCGGAGCGATCAGTGCGAGCATGAAGAGGATGAATTTCATGGCGGTGTTCCTTCAGTCGATCTTGACTTGGAAAGTGACGGTGCGGCTTGCACCGGAGGCGAGGGCGCCGAGCCCAACCGCGATGCCGGTGCCGGTAAAGGCGCCCGCATCGGTGTCGGCGGCGTCGCTGAG
>DASWMM010000248.1:0-2354 GCA_036399755.1 Allosphingosinicella sp. | reverse complement strand
CTCCCCTGCCCCTCTCCCGCAAGGGGAGAGGGAGTGTTCGGTGCACTCGTCGCGGAAAGCCGACCGCGCCGTTACCCCTCCACCACCCTTCGGGTGGTTCCCCTTCCCATCTTTGATGGGGAGGAACTTCGAACACTTTCGACCGATGCCTTAGGCTTCGCCTTGAGTCTCGATGAGGGCGGCGGAGATGGCTTCCTGTGGGGTCTTGCCGGCCCAGAGGACGAACTGGAAGACGGGGTAGAAGCGCTCGCATTCCTCGATCGCCGCTTCAACCAGGGTTTCGGCCTGGGCGAGGGACAATACCGGGCCTTCGTCGCCTTCGAGAAGGGCGGCGTGGCGGAAGAGGACGAGGCCGGAGGTCGCCCATAGCTCGAAATGGCCGAGCCAGAGCTGTTCGTTGATCAGGCCGATGGTTTCATACACCGCGGCGCGCTTGTCGCTGGCGACGCGGATGTCGGGGAGCGCCAGGAACTGCAGGCAATTGTCGTCGTCGCGCCAGATTGCGCGGAGTTCGTATTGCGCCCAGCTGCCCTGAAAATTGGCGACGATCTCGTCCTCGCCGCGCTCGGACGTCCAGCCGTGGGCGGTGAAATAATGTTCGAGCATGTCGATGGGCGCGCTGGTTTCGCGCTCCAGCTCGAATTCATCCACGTCCATGTTCACGATCCGTCAGCCTTTGTTGTGCACCTGCGAACGTGCCTTCGCCTCCCCCAACGCGCAAGGGAAGTTCCGCGATCCGCCACAATATGTTGTGGATAATCAGGCGGGTGTATCGCCCTTTTCGCCGCCATCGCCGGCGGCCTTGCGGCGGGGCTTGGCGGCGGTGGCCTCAAGCGCATCGAGGCGCGCCTTGAGCAGGGTCGATTCCTCGCGGGCGGCGACGGCAATGGCCTTCACCGCCTCGAATTCCTCACGAGACACCATGTCGAGGCCGCCCACCCACTCGCGGGCGCGCTCACGCATTGCGCCTTCGGCCTCGCGGGTCATGCCGGCAAAGGTGCCGGCCGCGCCGTTCATCATTTTCACGAAATCGTCGAACAGGCGGTTCTGGGACTGCATTGTGGCCTCCGGAGAGCGAACGTCAGAGCGGTATATCGGCACTCGGCTGCGGCGGTACAAGCTGCGCGGCGTCCGGGTTCAGGGCGCCGATCTGCCAGGTGAGGAAGCCGGCGAAGAACAGCCAGGCGAGATAGGGCAGCATCAGCAGCCCGGCGGCGCGGCGGATTCGGGCGAAGAGCAAGGCGGTGAGCGCCGCCAGGATGATCATCAACACGATGACGATGAAGGCCAGCCCGGTCTCGTGCGCGGCGAAGAAGATCGGCGACCAGGCGTAGTTGAGGGCGAGCTGGGCGAGGAACAGGCCGATGGCGAGGCCCCTGCCCCGCGCGCCGCGGGCGTGGAGGATGAGGGCAAGCGCCAGGCCGATCAAGATGTAGAGCAACGTCCAGGCGGCGCCGAACACCCAGCCGGGCGGCATCAGCGCAGGCTTCTGGAGGGCATCGAACCAGCCGTTGCCATAACCGGAGTTGGCGGCGCGTCCGGAGATCGTGCCGAGCAGAAGCACGAGCGGCACCGTCACCAGCGCGTAGCGGAGGAAGGACATCCTGAGCTGCGAACGCGACGCGATGCCTGACATGTTCGGCCTTCTCCTATTCGGCCGGAAGGGGCTCCGGGCCTTTGCCGCCGTGCGTACCGAGCTCGGCCTCGAGCTTGCGCGTCACGGCGAGCGGTGAGCCCGTATAGCGTGCAAGCCGTGAATAAAGGAGCGGGATCAGGAAAAGCGTGATCACCGTGGAAATCGACACGCCGAAGACGATGACGACGCCGATCGCCTGGCGCGCGGCGGCGCCGGCGCCAGACGCGATCATCAGGGGCACCGCGCCCGCAACGGTGGCGATGGACGTCATCAGGATGGGGCGAAGTCGGCGCGACGAGGCTTCGCGGATCGCCTGGCCGATGTCGCGGCCTTCGTCGCGCAACTGGTTGGCGAATTCGACGATCAGGATGCCGTTCTTGGCGGCGAGGCCGACCAGCATGACGATGCCGACCTGGCTGTAGAGATTGAGCGTCTGGCCCATGACGGCGAGGCCGATGACACCGCCGGCGACGGCGAGCGGCACGGTGGTGATGATCACCGCCGGGTGAACAAAGCTTTCGAACTGCGCCGCGAGCAGCAGGTAGATGATCAGAATGGTGAGGCCGAAGACGACGATGATCGAGCCGCCCGCTTCGCGGAAGCTCTGGCTCTCGCCGCGATAGCCGACCGCGATCACTTCGGGCGCGGCGGCGGCCTGGCCTTCAAGGAAGGTCAGCGCCTCGCCGAGCGAGTAGCCGGGCGCGAGACCGCCGGAGAG
>DASWMM010000247.1:0-5151 GCA_036399755.1 Allosphingosinicella sp. | reverse complement strand
TGCCGAGGAGGAGCGGCACCAGGCGCTTCTTCTCCACGTCGCGTGCGCGGCCGGTCCAGCCCAGCACCAGCCGGGCAAGAAGCAGGCCGAGCATGATCAGGAGCGCGACGGCGGCGATGCCCAGCGACACGAACCAGAGCGCCGCAAGGCTGCTCAAAAGCGCCGCCCGATGCCGAGTCCGAGCTGCAGCCGGTCGGAGCCTTGCGCGCGGTCCTCGTGGGCGAGGGAGATGCGAAGGGTGCTGCGCTCGTCGAGATCGGAGGAGATGCCGCCGACCAGGGAGAAGGTATCGATCACCACGCCTTCGCTGACATCCGGCGCGTCGGACAGGCCGGCGAACAGGCGCAGGCGGTCGCCGGCCAGCACGTCGCCGCGCGCCAGCCAGCCGCTGCGATGCGCGCCGGTTTCATCGAAAATGTTGATCCAGCGGGCGGTAACCCAGGCACGGCCGCCGGCGAGATATTGCTCAACGCCCGGCACCACCGTCTGGATGTCGCCAGAGCGGTAACGGGCCTGGCGCGCGTCCAGGGTGAGGCTGGTCGGGTTGGTGCCTGCCCGGAGCCGGGCGGAGCCGCCGGCGCCGATTTGCCATTCGGGGCGAAAGTCGGCGTTCGGTGTTCCGCCCGCGCTGAGGTAGAAGGTGGCACCATCCGAAATGCGATGGTCGATGCGCAGCTCGCCATAGACATCGGTTGCGCCGAAGCGGCGGCTGACTTCAACCGTGCCCGCCAGCGCGGTGTCCTCCGTAGCCTGGTAACGGAGCTGGGCAGTGCCTTCCTTCCAGTCGGCCTGGGCATTGCCCTCCAGCGCGGAATAGCTGCCGTCGACATTGAGCTGCCAGCGATATTCTGTGGCGGTGCCAGCGGCGAGTTGGGTCCGCAGCCCGGCGGCGTCGGCGTTGGTGGGGCTGACCGGCTCGAGCGCCTGGAGCGCGGCGGCGCGGTCTCCGCGGCGTTGCGCGATGCGGGCGAGGCCGATGCGGGCATCCTCATAAGACGGCGCGATCGCCAGAGTCCGCCGGAATGCGGCTTCCGCGTCGTCGAGTTTTCCGGCCGCCAGCAGCGCCAGGCCGAGCTGCAGGTGCGCGTCGGCGTTTTCCGGCTCGGCCGCAACCACCTGGCGAAGGATTGCAACGGCGCGTGCGGTGTCTCCGGCATGGCGCGCCGCGACGCCTTGTTCATAGGTCGGCGCGTGGGTGGCAGCGGGGGAGGGTGCCGCGGAGACGAGCGCGAGGCCAAGCAAGGCGAGCGCCCGCCGTCTCACCGGGCGCTGCCCTCGATCAGCCGGGCAAGTCTCGCCACCAGTTCTTCGGGAATGAAGGGTTTGACCATGTAGTCGTTGGCGCCGAGTTCCAGCGCGGTGACGATATCCTTCTCCTGGCGCCGGGCGGTGAGCATGATCACCGGCACGTCGGCGATGCGTTCGTCCTCGCGGATCTGGCGGAGCACTTCATAGCCGTCGATCACCGGCATCATCGCGTCGAGCAGGATTGCATCTGGCCGCATCTCCTGCAGCCGGCGAAGTGCCTTGCCGCCGTCCTCGGCAACGATCACTTCGTAACCGCGGCTGGCAAGCCTGTATTGCAGCAGATCGACAAGCAACGGATCGTCGTCGCAGACCAGAATCGTCTTGGGCTCACTCACGCTGGCACTCAGCCTTTCGAACGCAAAGGTAGGGTGAAATGGTTAAGCTCTGCACCACTGGAGGGGAAGCGGCGAGCGGCGGGCGGTGCCCGTCCAACGGCCTGCCGCCAAATACCCCCTGCCGCCAATCATCAGGGCCTCAAACAACAAGTGCCCGGACATCGCTGCCCGGGCACCCGTGTGACGATTGCTCGCCAACCCCCTTTGAGATGTCTCGGCCCGCACGCATCTCCACCTCGCTTGGAGAAACGGGGCCGAAGCCTCCCCGAACCAGGGCCTTAAGCCGCCGTGTTCGTGGGTGTTCGACTAAGCGAGGTGCGACGGATTGTCACGGTCCTTCCAAGGACTTGTGGCAAAATGCTCAACACCTGTGTCGGCTGTGCAACAGCGGCTTGGAGCCGCGCTCCGGCGCGGGGCAACAGCGGCTTCGGACCGCGCTCCGGCGCGGGGCAGTTGCCTTGGGGGGAGCCCCCCCTTAGAGGCGTGGCTCAGCCCGAGCTTTACACCGGATCGCCACAGCATATGCGTCTTTCCCGCTACTTCCTGCCCGTCACCAAGGAAACGCCGTCGGACGCCCAGATCGTCAGCCACAAGCTGATGCTCCGTGCCGGCCTGGTGCGCCAGACCGCTGCCGGCATCTACGCGTGGCTGCCGCTCGGCCTTCGCGTGCTGAACAAGATCGAGGGGATCGTGCGCGAGGAGCAGGACCGCGCCGGGGCGATCGAGCTGCTGATGCCGACCATCCAGTCGGCCGATCTGTGGCGCCAGTCCGGCCGGTTCGACGCTTACGGGCCGGAAATGCTGCGCTTCACCGACCGGCACGAGCGGGAAATGCTCTACGGCCCTACGAACGAGGAGATGATCACCGCCATCTTCCGCGACGCCGCCAAGAGCTACCGCGATTTGCCGCGCACTTTGTACCACATCCAGTGGAAATTCCGCGACGAGACCCGCCCGCGCTTCGGCGTAATGCGCGGCCGCGAGTTTTTGATGAAGGATGCGTACAGCTTCGACCTGGACGAGGCCGGGCTTCAGGCGAGCTACGAGGCGATGTTCGTCGCCTATCTGCGAACCTTTGCCCGCCTTGGGCTTCAGGCGGTTCCGGTTCGGGCGCCGACCGGGCCGATCGGCGGCAATCTGAGCCACGAATTCCACATTCTGGCCGACACTGGTGAAAGCGCGATCTTCTACGACGGCGCGTTGGAGGACGTGACTCGCGAGGAGCTGCTCGCCGCCGACTCGTCCACGATTGCGAAGCTCACCGGCCTCTATGCGATGGAGGAAGAGGAGCATGCCAAGGTCCCCGATTGCCCGGTGCCGGCCGATCGGCTGCGCTCGCGGCGCGGCATCGAGGTGGGGCACATCTTCGCCTTCGGCACCAAGTACAGCACCGCGATGGGGCTGCAGGTGCAGAGCAAGGACGGCGGCACGGTTCACCCGCACATGGGCAGCTACGGCATCGGCGTGTCCCGCCTGATCGGCGCGATCATCGAGGCGAGCCATGACGAAGGTGGGATCGTCTGGCCGGAGAGCGTTGCGCCGTTCAAGGTCGGCCTGATCAACATGCGCGCCGATCATGAGGGCTGCGCGGCTGCGTGCGACGATCTCTACCGCCGGCTGATGGAGGCTGGCGTCGAGACGCTGTACGACGACCGCGACGAACGCGGCGGCGCCAAGTTCGCGACCATGGACCTGATCGGCCTTCCCTGGCAGCTCATCCTCGGCCCCAAGGGGCTCGAGCGCGGCGTGGTGGAGCTCAAGCGCCGGGCGACCGGCGAGCGTGAAGAGCTGTCGATGGAGAGCGCGCTGGCGAGGCTGGCGGGATGATCCTCAACCGCTACGAGCGGATGATTGCCAAGCGCTACCTGCTTCCGGGCAAGGGGGAGGGGTTCATTTTCCTGGTCGCCTCGATCAGCCTGGTCGCGGTGGCGCTGGGTGTCGCTGCGTTGATCGTGGTGATGAGCGTGATGAACGGCTTTCGCGCCGAACTGTTCGACAAGATCGTCGGCTTGAACGGCCATGCGGTGGTGCAGGGCTATGGCGGCCAGCTGCAGAATTGGCAGCGGATCGTGGAGCAGGCGCGGCGGACGCCGGGCGTCACCGAGGCGATCCCGCTGATCGAGCAGCCGTTGATGGCGAGCTATTCGGGCCGTGTCGAAGGGGTGCTGGTGCGCGGCATGCAGCGCAGCGACATTCTTGCCAACAGGCAGTTGCAGGGGAATGTGCATTCGGGGTCGCTCGATCGGCTCCAGCCCGGCTCCAACTCGGTGGCGATCGGCGTGCGGCTCGCCGAGGCGCTTGGCGCCAAGGTCGGCGGCGAGATCAGCCTGATCAGCCCGGAAGGGCGCACCACGCCGTTCGGGACGGTGCCGCGGATCGTGTCCTACACGGTGGCCGCGATTTTCGAGGTCGGCGTCTACGATTACGACAAGGCGTTCGTGGTCATGCCGATCGAGGACGCGCAGACCCTGCTGATGCTCGGCGACGCGGTCGGCATGGTGGAGGTGCAGACGGTGGATGCGGACAGGGTCGGCGAGATCCTGGCGCCGCTTTCGGCCTCGGTGCGCGGGCAGGGGGTGGTCGCCGACTGGCGAAGCCTCAACAGCTCGCTGTTCGAAGCGCTTCAGGTCGAGCGGGTGGCGATGTTCGTGGTGCTGTCGATCATTATCCTGGTGGCGGTGTTCAACATCCTGTCGTCGCTGATCATGCTGGTCCGTGCCAAGACCCGCGACATCGCCATCCTGCGCACCGTGGGCGCGACGAGGCGGTCGATGATGAAGGTGTTCATGACCGTGGGGGTCAGCATCGGCGCGCTCGGCATTCTCGCCGGGCTAATCCTGGGCGCGATCTTTCTGTTCTTCCGCCAGTCGGTGGTGAACTTCATCCAGTTCGTCACCGGGCAGAACTTGTGGGATCCGTCGATCCGCTTCCTCACCGAGCTGCCGTCCAAGACCGATCCGGTCGAAGTGATCGCGATCACTGCCATGGCGCTGCTGTTCAGCTTCCTCGCCACCCTCTACCCGGCGTGGAAGGCGGCGAGCACCGATCCCGTACAGGTGCTGCGTTATGAATGAAGTTCTCACCGTTCGCGGCCTCCAGCGCAGCTTCCAGCAGGGCGGCGTCACCATCCACGTGCTGCGCGGAGTCGATCTCGACATCCGCCAGGGCGAGATCGTGGCGCTGCTCGGCCCCTCGGGCTCGGGCAAGTCGACCTTGCTTCAGGCGGTCGGCCTGCTGGAAGGCGGCTTTGAAGGCTCGATCCGGATCGGCGGCGAGGAAGCGGCGAAGCTCGACAATGACGGCCGCACCCGCCTGCGCCGCGACGCGCTTGGCTTCGTCTACCAGTTCCATCACCTCCTCCCCGATTTCAACGCGGCGGAGAATGTGATCCTGCCCCAGCTCATCCACGGCGGCACGGCCGAAGCGGCCCGCGAGCGCGCCGACAGCCTGCTCACCGCTCTCGGCCTCGGCGCGCGGCTTACCCACCGCCCCAGCCAATTATCGGGCG
>DASWMM010000246.1:0-14173 GCA_036399755.1 Allosphingosinicella sp. | reverse complement strand
CAGGCCGCCATTGCCCTGCACCCCGGACACGGCCGCGAAGAGATCGTTGGCGTTGCCCGCGCGGGTCTGCAGCGCGAGGCGCGCTTCGTAGATCGGGCGGTTGGCGGCGGAGGCGAAGGGCAGCAGGCGCGCCGCGCTTTGCGTGTCGCCATTGCCGAGCAGGGCTTCCATGCGGGCGTCATGCTCGACCTGCGTAAGGCTGCCGCCAAAAGTGCCGAGCAAGCGGGTTTCGTCCGCCTGGTTGAGCGCGCCGCTGGTCCAGGCGGTACGCGCGGCGGTGCGCGCCTCGTCGGTGCGGCCGCTGGCGAGGAGGGCAGAAGCGTGCTTGGCGTGGCCGGTCGGGGTGAGCGGCGGGAAGCTGCTGAAAAAGGAGACCACCTCGGTGGGGCGGTCCATGTCGGGCTGAATGGCGCGTTCGGCGCTGCGCCGCATCGCCGCTTCGCCCGGCCAGCCGCGATAGCTTTGCAGGAACGAGGCGTAGGACGAGAAGGACTGGTTGTCGCTTTGGCGAAGGCTGTTCCAGCGGGCGAGGGCGCTGCTCAGCGCGGGTGAGACGCTGTAGCTCGGTGCGCGGGCCGGGGCCTGCGCAGGCACGGCTTCCGGCGCCTGCCGCGGCACCATCACCGCCTGCACGACGGCGGGCAAAACCCGCGCCGCTTTCTTCACCGGCACGACGCCGGAGACCATCGCGCCGGCGGACGCGGTGGAGGCAACCAACAGGCTTAGAACCAAAGCTTTTTTCTGCATGCTGGACAGAGTGCCTGACCCCTCCTTATCAGGCCCTGAACGGGCGCTGCCTGGCTTTCGATCCATGTCGGAATCGTAAGGCCGCGTGAAGGAGTGATTTCATGTTTCGCGGCTCGATCCCGGCCCTTGTGACCCCGTTTCGCGACGAAGCGTTCGACGAGGAGGCGTTTCGCGCCCTGGTCGAGTGGCAGATCGCCGAAGGGAGCCACGGCCTGGTACCGGTCGGCACCACCGGCGAATCGGCGACCTTGAACGCGGCGGAGCATCGCGCCGTGATTTCGGCGTGCGTCCAGCAGGCGGCGGGTAGGGTCCCGGTGATCGCCGGCTGCGGTTCCAACAGCACCGCGGGCGTGATCGCCTATATGCGCGCCGCCGAGGAGGCGGGCGCCGATGCGGCGCTGGTCGTGCTGCCTTACTACAACCGTCCCAACCAGGAGGGCATCTTCCGGCATTTCGAGGCGATCAGCGCCGCGTCTTCGCTCCCGGTCGTGGTTTACAACGTGCCGGGGCGGACGGTGACCGACATCCTTCCGGAGACGCTTGGCCGCGTCGCCTCGCTGCCGAACGTAGTCGGGATCAAGGATGCAAGCGGCGACCTCGGCCGGGTCACCGCCCACCGCGCGCTGTGCGGACACGGCTTCGCCCAGCTTTCCGGAAACGACGAACTGAGCCTCGGCTTTCTCGCCATGGGCGGGGTGGGCACGATCTCCGTCACGGCAAATGTCGCGCCGAGCCTGTTCGCGGCGTTCCACGATGCCTATCTTTCGGGGGACCATGCAACAGCACTCGACATCCAGGACCGGCTCTTTCCGCTCCACAAGGCGCTCTTCTCCGACGCCTCGCCCGGGCCGGCCAAATATGCGCTGGGCCGCGTCCGCCCCGGCTTTCCCGCCGCACTGCGCCTGCCGATGACCCCACCCTCCGACGCAAGCCGCCGCGCGGTGGACGCCGCCCTCGACCATGCGGGGCTGCTGTGATGGCATTGTTCACACAGTTCCTCCCCCGGATTTCCGGGGGAGGGGGACCACACGCAGTGTGGTGGAGGGACCCGCAGCGAAGCGGAGGGTCTTCACGGCTCCGGCTTCGCCTCCGCCGCCCCTCCACCAGGCTTCGCCTGGTCCCCCTCCCCTGCACAAGCAGGGGAGGATTTTAATGGCCCGTCCACGCCCCGCCACGTTCGAAAAGGTCAAGGTCGTCGCAGAGAACCGGCGCGCGCGGTTCGATTATGCGATCGACACCACCTATGAGGCCGGCATCGCCTTGACCGGCACCGAGGTGAAGTCGCTTCGCTTCGGCGAGGGCTCGATCGCGGAGAGCTATGCCGAGGTCAGGGACGAGCAGGTCTGGCTGATCAACGCCAACATTCCCGAATTCAGCCACGGCAACCGCAACAACCATGAGCCCAAACGGCCGCGAATCCTGCTCCTCCACGAGCGGGAGATCGCCAAGCTGCACGGCGCCGTCGCGCGCCAGGGCATGACGCTTGTGCCATTGTCCATCTACTTCAACAGCCGCGGCCGCGCGAAGGTCGAGCTTGCGCTGGCCAAGGGCCGCAAAGCGCCCGACAAGCGCGAATATGAAAAGGAAA
Organism: Allosphingosinicella sp.; assembly: GCA_036399755.1. Taxonomy (GTDB): domain Bacteria; phylum Pseudomonadota; class Alphaproteobacteria; order Sphingomonadales; family Sphingomonadaceae; genus Allosphingosinicella. Next base: position 11,838 of record DASWMM010000246.1, on the reverse strand, counting down.
AGGATTGGAAGCGCGAGCAGGGACGCCTGATGCGCAACCATGGCTGAGGAGCAAGGCCGCCTTGCGCGCTGGGTGTCGCGCAACATGCCGCGGCGCGAGGATTTAGCCGAAAGCCGCTGGCTGAAGCCGCTCGGCAGCCGGGTGCTGCACTCGGAATTCTGGCGTTTCACCCGGCGTTCGGTGCCGCGCGGAGTCGGCATCGGCCTGGTGGTCGGCATCTTCCTGATGATCCCGGGGCTGCAGATCGTCGGCGCCGCGCTTTTGTGCGTGCCGGTGCGCGGCAACATCCCGGCCGCCGCGCTGATGACCTTCCTGTCCAACCCGGCGACCACGCCGTTCATCCTGCTCGCTTCGCTGGAGGTCGGCAGCATGCTCGGCTTCCGAACCGACGTTGCTTCCTTCTACGCGCTGCGTGACAGCGGCGCTTCGGCGGGGCAGTGGGCGAGCTGGCTGTTTTCGGACGCCGCGCCGGCTTTGGTCACCGGGCTGTTCATCATTGCACTGGGCACCGGACTCGTCGGATACCTCCTTTCCATCCTGATCTGGCGCTGGTGGCAGGGCAAGAAGTGGCGCCGGCGCGTCCGGCGGCCGCGCGGCGCAATTTGATCGCCGGCCCGCGCCTGCTATCCCCCTCCTTATGGCATCATCCGCACCCCGGCGTTCGTCCCCGGTTCTTCCCCTGTTTCTGGTCCTCGCAGCGGCCGCCGTGTCGGCGGCCTTGCTGCTGTGGCTGCTGAACGACCTGGTGTTCGCGGGCGCGTTTTTCGCCGGCGCGATTGCGTTCGGGACTCCGTTCCTGCTCAGCCGCCGCGCCGCCGCCAACGCGCCCGCGCCGGTGCAACCGCAGGCGCGCACCGACGCAGCCTTGCTTCGCGCCGCCCTCGATGCCGCCGCTTGCGCCTCCGCCGTCACCGACGCCGCCGGCCGCCTGATCGCCGCCAACCGGATCTGGGAGGATTGGTTCGGCGCCGCCGGGCCGCTCGAGCTCGATTCCGGTGTCGACCTTGGCGAAACGCTCGCCGCCGCACGCCGGGACGGCCATGCGGAGCTCGGCGGACTCCTTTCGGGCAAACGCCGCCACACCGCCTCGGCCCGCGTCGCCGGCACCGGCGACCGCCACATCCTGTGGGCGATCGAACGTGCCGCCGAGAGCGACCTGATCGGTGAGACCCGCCGCCTGATCGGTTCCGAGTTCGGCGCGCGCATGGGGGAGGGCGGAGTCATGGCCGTGCTTGCCGATGGCGAAGGCAATCTGGTCGCCGCCAACCGCGCCTTTCTGGTCCGCGCGGCGGGAGAAGAGGAAGCGGGTGCGGGCACGCCGCTGGTCGATCTCCTCTCCGTTGGCGCAAAGGGCGAGTTCCTGTTCGCCCGCGAAGGCGAGGCGGCGGCGCCCCTGCGAATCCTACAGGTGCCGCTCGCGCCGGACGGCGAAGCGGGGCCGAGCCTGTTCCTGCTTCTGGACGAGGTGGCCGGCGGGCTTGCCGAAGGCGGCGCCAACATCAATGCCCTCCTTGAAATCCTGCCGCTCGGCCTGGCGCTTGCCGACCGCGACGGGCGCTTCGTCTACCTGAACTCCGCCTTCCGCCGCGCCGCCGGCCTGTCGCGCGCCGCCGATCCGACCTGGCCGGGCGATCTCGTCGTCGACGAGGACAAGGCGGTGGTCTCCGATTCGGTACGCCGCTTCGCGCGCGGCGGCGGCGCGATGACGGGCGACCTGTCGATCCGCCTGTCGGCCAAGCCGGAGGAGCCGATCGCGCTCACCGTCGCCGCCGCGCGCGGCCTCGGCGAAGCGGCGGTTTTGCTCAGCCTCAAGGACAATACGGAGGAAGACCGCCTCAAGCGCCAGGTCGCGCAGGCCACCAAGATGCAGGCGGTGGGGCAATTGGCCGGCGGCGTCGCCCACGATTTCAACAATATCCTGACGGCCATCATCGGCCACTGCGACCTGATGCTGATGCGCCACACGCCCGGCGACAGCGATTATGACGACATCCAGCAGATCCGCTCCAACTCCAACCGCGCCGCCGGCCTGACGCGTCAGTTGCTCGCTTTCTCGCGCCAGCAGACGCTTCGGCCGCAGGTGCTTCAGCTCCCCGACGTCATCGCCGAAGTCTCCACCCTCCTGCGCCGCCTGCTCGGTGAAAAGGTGAAGCTGCAGGTCAAGCACGGCCGAAGCCTGGGCAGCGTCCGCGCCGATCCGGGGCAGCTGGAACAGGTGATCGTCAACCTCGCCGTCAACGCGCGCGACGCGATGCTGTCCAAGGACGCGAATGCCGGCGGCACGCTCGACATCCAGTCTTACGCCGTTTCCGCCGACGATGTGCGGCGCATGGGCAGCGAGATCCTGCCGATCGGCGACTACACCGCGCTCAGGGTCTCCGACACCGGCACCGGGATTCCGCCCCAGCTCCTGCCCAAGATCTTCGAGCCGTTCTTCACCACCAAGGAAGTCGGCAAGGGCACCGGCCTTGGCCTTTCCACCGTTTACGGCATCGTCAAGCAATCGGGCGGCTTCATCTTCGCGGAGAGCGAGCCGGGGCAGGGGACGAGCTTCACCATCTACCTCCCCGTCCACCGCGCCGAAGCGGTCAAGGCGGCGCCGCGCAAGAAGGAGCCGGCCGGCGAGCTGTGGGGCACCGGCACCGTTCTGCTGGTCGAGGACGAAGCCACCGTCCGCGCCGTCGCCGAGCGGGCACTGACCCGCCACGGCTACACCGTGCTGCTTGCCGAGAACGGCGAAGCCGCGATCGAAATCCTGCTTCGCGAAAAGCGTGTCGACCTGATGATCTCGGACGTCGTTATGCCGACCATGGACGGGCCGACCACCGCGCGGGAAGCACGCAAGCTGCAGCCCGATCTGCCGATTCTGTTCATTTCCGGCTATGCCGAGGAGCAGCTCCGCCAGAACATCGATCTTCCCAAGGTCGCCTTCCTGGCCAAGCCGTTCACCGTCCAGAAACTGGCCGAAGCGGCGCGCGATACGCTGGCGGCGAAATAAGTGTTTCAATTTGCGCATCGAAGCCGATAAGCGCCACCCCGTGACCGCGTCCCGAACCATTTTGATCGTCGAAGACGAACCCCTCATTTCCATGATGCTCGAGGATTTCCTCGATTCACTGGGCCACACCATCGCCGGCATCTGCGAAAGCGTGCCCGATGCAATGGCCCGGGTGAACGAGGGCGGCTTCGACGTCGCCATCCTCGACGTCAACCTGAAGGGCGAGCGGATCTGGCCGGTCGCCGACCGGTTGATCGAGATGGGCGTGCCTTACGTCCTCGCCACCGGCGGCCATATCGAGCCGCCGCCCGCCGCCCACGCCTCGGCGCCGGTGCTGTCCAAGCCCTTCACCATCGACGCGATCGAACCGGCGCTGACCCAAGCCTGCGACGCGTGACGGCGAAGCGGGGAGGGAGGCGAACAATGCTTGCCCTCCTGCTGCTTCCGGTCTTCCTCTATTTCGCCGTCCTCCTTCTGCTGTTCGCCTTTCAGACGCGGATGGTGTTCCCGGCCAGCGCCGTTGCCGGAGGCGCGCTGCCCTTGCCGCCCGGCACCGAGCGGCTGACCCTCGGCACCGGCGACGGCGACACCCTCCACGGCAGCCTTATTCCGCCTTCGAGCCCAAGCCTGGACCCACCGCTGATCCTCGGCTTCGGCGGCAACGCCTGGAATGCCGACGCGGCCGCGCTCACCCTCCACCGCCTCTATCCCCAGGCCGAGATCGTCGCCTTCCACTACCGCGGCTACGCGCCCAGCACCGGCGCGCCGAGCGCCAAGGCGCTGACCGGCGACGCCCTCCTCATCCACGACGAAATGGTGCGCCGCTTCCCCGGACGCCGCATCGTCGCGGTCGGCTTCAGCGTCGGCACCGGCGTCGCCGCCTACCTCGCCGCCCACCGCCCGATCGCCGGCGCGATCCTGGTCACCCCGTTCGACGATCTCGCCCGCGTTGCAGCCGACCATTACCGCTGGCTGCCCATCCGGCTGCTGTTCCGCCACCCAATCGACTCAGCGGCGCGGCTCAAGGGCAGCAAGGTGCCGGTCGCGATCGTCGCAGGCGGCCGCGACACCCTGATCCTCCCCCCGCGCACCGAAGCGCTTCGCCGGGCCACCGCCAACCTCGTCTACGACAAGACCATCCACACCGCGGGCCACAACGACATCTACGAGCATCCGCGCTTCGCCCCGGCGATGCGCGACGCGATGGCTGCGCTTCCTTAAGCGCCCGTCGCCGGCGCGCTGCCGGTGAGGCACATGCCTCGCATCGTCTCCTCCGCCAGCGCGCACGCTTTCGCCCGCTTCGCCTCTCCGTCCGGAAGCACCATCGCCTGCCGGCCGACTGCGGCATAGCAGCCGCTCTTGCCGTCCGCCTCCGGCACCGCCTTGCAATAAGGAATGCCCTCCGCCGGATCGGCATTCATGTTGATGATCTGTTCCGCCACGCTGCGGTTGCACACCGCCCGGAACGCGGCGTCGGCGAGCCCGCACAGCCGCACCGCCTCGGCATTCCTGCCAAGCGCCATCGTGCTGACGTCGCGGCCAAGGCTGACGAAGCAGGTCGCCCGCGCTTTCTCCGGCGCCCGCATGCATTCCCCCGCGACCCGCACCACATCGCCCCCCGCATGGTGGAACATCGCCGAGGTCTGGATGGTGTAGCAGCCCATCATGTAGCGCTCGCCGACCACCGAGCAGGGGTAATGCAGGTCGTTCGCGTCAAGCGCGCGAAAGGCGGGCGCGGCGCCCGCAGGGGCCGCGTGATGCCCGCCGCCATGGCCCGCATGAGGATCCGCGGTTGCCGTCGCCGAGACTGGCGTGGTGCTGTGCGGCTGGGTGGCGTTGACGATGTTCTCCATAAAGGCGCCGGCGTGGCACAGCTCCTGCTCGAAGGCGCGGCTGAGGAGATCGCAGCCCCCGAGCGCCTTGGGCAGGTCGTAGCGGTAAAGCATCTCCAGCCCGTGGCCCATGCCGTGGGTGCATTGGAACAGCAGGTCGGCGCGCTTGTCCCGATAGCCGCCGCACAGCGCATCGACGCTCTTCGCATCGATCGCGCCGCCCGCTTTCTCCGTCAGCAGGAAATAGGATTGAATAACGCCGTGGTAGCAGCCCGATTGCCACGAGGGCGTGCAGCTTGCGAACACCTCGCCCATGTCCGCCGTTGCGGTGAGCGCCGCGATGCCGATCCGGTGCGCATACATATGCCCGTCCTCCCGAGCATTCGGGTCAAGCCCGGCAAGCTCGCCGAGCAGCGCTAGGGCCGGCGCGGGGCCATCGCCGAGCCGTCCCTCCAGCACCGCGGCGTAGCAAGCCTGCGTCTTCGCCCGCTCCGGCGATTTGCAGCGCTTCACGATGGCCGCCGCTTCCTCGGGTGCTGGGGCTGCGGAGGCAGGCGCGGCCAGGCAGAAAAAGGCTGCGGCCAGGACAAGCAGCGGGCGCAGTCGGGCAAGCGTCGGCATGATGTGGCGGGCCTTCACCGGGGTGTCGGCCTTTGCTTGGCACCGAAGCGCAAGGCGGGCAAGGTGGCGCGATGTTTTCCTCTTGTTCTTCTGGAACATTGGTGGTACATAGGCGATCACGCGTTGAATGGGCGGCGCAGGTCGAATAGGGAAGGGTTTCGCAATGGCGGCATCTCTCAAAGTAGTCGGAACCTCGGACAATATGGACAAGCAAAAAGCCCTCGACGCCGCTTTGGCGCAGATTGATCGCGCCTTCGGCAAGGGCAGCGCGATGCGCCTGGGCTCGCGCGAAGCGATCGCGATCGAGGCGATTTCGACGGGCTCGCTGGGCCTCGACATCGCGCTCGGCATCGGCGGCCTGCCGCGCGGCCGCGTGGTTGAAGTCTACGGGCCGGAAAGCTCGGGCAAGACCACGCTCGCCCTCCACGTCATTGCCGAAGCGCAGCGCAACGGCGGCACCGCGGCGTTCGTCGACGCCGAACATGCGCTCGACCCGGTCTACGCCAAGAAGCTCGGCGTCGATGTCGACAACCTCATCGTCTCGCAGCCCGACACCGGCGAGCAGGCGCTCGAGATCGTCGACACGCTTGTGCGCTCCAACGCGATCGACGTGCTGGTGGTCGATTCGGTCGCCGCACTCGTCCCCCGGGCCGAGATCGAGGGCGAGATGGGCGACAGCCACGTCGGCCTCCAGGCGCGCCTGATGTCGCAGTCGCTTCGCAAGCTCACCGGCTCGATTTCCAAATCCAAGTGCATCGTCATCTTCATCAACCAGCTACGCATGAAGATCGGCGTGATGTACGGTAATCCGGAGACCACGACGGGCGGCAATGCGCTGAAATTCTACGCGTCGGTGCGCCTCGACATCCGCCGCACCGGCCAGATCAAGGACCGTGACGATATCGTCGGCAACACCACGCGCGTGAAGGTGGTCAAGAACAAGGTCGCGCCGCCGTTCAAGCAGGTCGAATTCGACATCATGTACGGCGAGGGCATTTCCAAGATCGGCGAAATCCTCGATCTCGGCGTCAAGGCGGGCATCGTCGAAAAATCCGGCGCCTGGTTCAGCTACGACAGCATCCGGATCGGCCAGGGCCGCGAGAATTCCAAGACCTACCTCAAGGAGCACCCGGAGCTCGCCAACAAGCTGGAAGGCGCGATCCGCGGCAAGACCGATGAAGTCGCCGACGCCTTGATGGTCGGCCCCGGCCCGGAAGACGATTTGTAAGGGAAGGGGAGAAAGGGAGCCGCCCGTGCGGACCGCCTCTCGCCAGCGAAACGGAAGCCCGGTTGCAGCAATGCAGCCGGGTTTCTCCGCTTTTGGGGGAGAGCCCCCCCGCGAAACCATGTGACTCTTGTGACTCTCGTCAATTCTCGCGCTTCTGAAAGCGGGCGCCGCCCAAAAGCCCCTCCCCTTCAGGGGAGGGGTTGGGGAGGGGCATGTCGCCTTTCCAAACCGTACGGCAAACCCGCCGCAACCCTCAACGTCCTCACGTATTTCCCGCCCACCCCTCAAGCAGGCCGGCTCGCAATCTCCTGCACGTCCGCAGTCACCTCGTCATGGCAGTCGCGCGACGGCAGCCGGTTCGCCCAGGCCGACATCAGAAGCGCCGCGCTTCCGCACGAGGTGAAGCCAATCAGGAACGGAATGGTCGATCCGTTGAAGCTCTGCCCCGTCGTAAACCCGATCAGCGCGCCGCCGACGGTGGTGATCACGCCCTGCAGCGACGAAGCGGTGCCGGCGATATGACCAAGTGGCTCCATCGCCAGCGCCCCCGCATTGGCACCGATCAGCCCGAAACAGGCCATGGTCATCGCCTGCAGAAGCACGAACAACCAGATGTTCTCGCCGAACATCGAGGCAATGAGCAGGTGAAACGCCGCCATGCCGGTGAAAACGCTCAGCGCCATCAGCAGGATCTTCCGCGATCCAAGCCGCATCACCAGCCGGGAATTGGCGTAGGAGCTGAACGCCATCGGGCCCGCAATCAGCGCAAAGACCAGCGCCATCAGCTCGGGCCGGTGGAACACGTCGAACACGATTTGCTGCACCGAATTGATGAACGAGAACAGCGCGCCCATCAGCAGCGTCTGGGCGAGCGTGTTGCCGATCGACTGGCGGTTGCGAAGCGTCGTCCAGAACGCCTCGCCGATCCGGCCGATCGACAGCGGGCGGCGATTCTCTTCGGTCAGGGTCTCGGGAAGGCGAAGCAGCATCCAGGCGGCAAGCACCGCACCGTAGACGCCAAGGCCGATAAAGATGTGCCGCCACTCGCCGATCGCAAGCACGCCCTGCCCGAACGCGGGCGCGAGCACCGGCACGATCATGAACACGATCATCACCAGCGACATCACCCGCGCCATCGCCGGCCCCTGGTAACGGTCGCGCACGATGGCGACGACCAGCACCCGCGAGGCGGCGGCGGCGACGCCCTGCAAGGCCCGCGCGGCGAGCAGCAGGGTGAAGCTCGACGCCAGACCCGCGACCAGCCCGAAGCCGCCGTACAGGATCAGCGCCGCGGCGAGCAGTTTCTTGCGCCCGAACCGGTCGGCGAGCGGCCCCCAGAAGAGCTGCGCCACGCCGAAGCCGAGCAGGTAGGCGGTGATCACCAACTGGCGCTTGTTGTCCTCGGCAACGCCGAGCGACTCGCCGATCGACGGCAAGGCCGGCAGCATTGCGTCGATGGCCAGCGCGTTCGACGCCATCAAGGCCGCCATCAAAGCGATGAATTCCGCCATTCCGGGCCCGCGCGTGCCCTGCACCGCCGCATTCGTCTCGTTCATTATCGTCCTGCTTTCGCCGATCACGGGGGGGACGCGGAAATCCCCCGCAAGTTCCGTCGCCGCTTGCAACGCTCACGCGGAACGGAAAGGAAGGGGCGATGAACCGACCCGTCCGCCTCATCGGCCTCCCCACCGACAGCCACAGCTCGTTCCTGCGCGGCGCCGCAGCGGCCCCCGCCGCGATCCGCGCCGCTTTGGAGTCCGGTCACGGCAACAGCACGGCGGAGAACGGCCTCGAGCTCGGCACCGATATCCGCCTGGAGGACATCGGCGACCTGCCGCTGAGCGAAGGGCAGGGCGACGCCGCTCTGATCCGCTCGGCCTTCGCCGCAGCGGCCCGCGACGGCGCAGTGCCGATCGGGCTGGGCGGCGATCACATGGTGAGCTTCCCCGCCGTCGCCGGCCTCGCCGAAGTGCACGGCCCGCTCGAAATCCTGCACTTCGACGCCCACACCGATCTTTATGACGATTTCGAAGGCGATCCGCTCTCCCACGCCTCGCCCTTCGCACGGATCATGGAAGCGGGCCTCGCCCGCCGCCTCGTCCAGGTCGGCATCCGCACGCTCAACCGTCACACGCGCGAGCAGGCGGAGCGGTTCGGCGTGGAGGTCGCCGAAATGCGCCACTTCGCCGCCGACGCGGTGCCGATCCCCGGTGCGCCGCTCTACATCAGCATCGATCTCGACGGTTTCGACCCCGCCTTCGCGCCCGGCGTGTCGCACCACGAGCCGGGCGGGCTGTCGGTGCGCGAGGTGTTGAACGTCCTCGCCCGCGTTCGCACCCCCATCGTCGGTGCCGACGTGGTCGAGCTAAACCCGTCCCGCGACCTGAACGGCGTCACCGCCACGCTTGCCGCCAAGCTGGTGAAAGAGCTAGCAGCCCTCAGCGCGGAGGCTGCCATATGATCATCGTCCACCATCTCGAAAATTCCCGCTCGCAGCGCATCCTCTGGCTGCTGGAGGAGCTTGGCTTCCCCTACGAGGTCCGCCGCTACAAGCGCGATGCGAAGACCATGCTTGCGCCGCGCGAGCTTCGGAAAGTCCACCCGCTCGGCAAGTCGCCGGTGATCGAGGATGGCGGCGCGGCCATCGCCGAAACCGGCGCCATCGTCGAATACCTGGTCGAAAAAGCCGACGGCCGCCTCGGCCCGCCCAACCGGCGCGAGGACGTGCTGCGCTACCGCCAGTTCCTGCATTATGCCGAGGGTTCGATGATGCCGCCCTTGCTCGCGATCCTGGTGGTGAACCGGCTTGGCATCCTCGGCCGCCCGGCCCGCGCGCCGCTTCAGAAGATGCTCGCCGTCCACCTCGACTGGCTCGAGACCGAGCTTGCCGGCCGCCCCTGGTTCGCCGGCGACAATTTCTCTGCCGCCGACGTGATGATGAGCTTCCCGCTCGAAGCCTCGCGCCAGCGCGGCGGCCTTGCCGGACGTGCGAACCTCGAAGACTGGCTCGAACGAATCCACGCGCGCCCGGCCTACGGCGCGGCGCTGCAGAAGGGAGGCCCTTATGCTTACGCTTGACCGCCGCGTGTTCCTGGCAGGCGGCGCGCTTTCCGCCGGCACCCTTGCGGCGCCGGGCCCGCTGTTCGCCGCCGGCAAGGATGACCTGAAGCCGATCACCGGCGACGTCCAGCCGATCACCCCGGCCGAGCGCCTTTCCCGAATCGCCAAGGCGCAGCGTCTGATGCGCCAGCACGGCCTCGGCGCGATCCTGATCGAACCGGGTGCCTCGCTGATCTATTTCACAGGCGTGCGCTGGAGCCGAAGCGAGCGGCTCACCGCCGCCCTGATCCCGGTGGAAGGCGACACGATCGTCTTCACGCCCTTCTTCGAGGAACCGTCCGTACGGGAAAGCCTGGCGATCCCCGCCACCGTCCGCACCTGGATGGAGCATGAGGATCCGCTCAAGCTCGTCGCCGGCGCGCTCAGGGACCTCAAGCTGCAGGCCAAACCGATCGGCGTCGAGGAGACGGTGCGTTTCTTCGCCGTCGACGGCCTGCGCAACGCGCTGCCCCGCGCCGACATCCGCAACGCCGCGCCGGTCGTGCGCGGCTGCCGGATGATCAAGTCGCCGGCCGAGATCGCGCTGATGCAAAAGGCCGCCGATGTCACGCTCGCCGCCTATCGCCACACATACCCGCGCGTCGAGAAGGGCATGACCCCGGCCGACATCGGCGGTCTCATGAACACCGCCACCCGCGCGCTCGGCGGCAGCCCGGAATTCGCCCTCGTCCTGCTCGGCGAGGCAAGCGCCTACCCGCACGGCAGCGGCAAGCCGCAGGAGGTCCGCAAGGGCGAGGTGGTGCTGATGGACTGCGGCTGCACCGTCCACGGCTACCAGTCCGACATTTCCCGCACCTGGGTGCATGGCGGCGCCGACGCCGAGCAGCGCAAGGTCTGGCTCCAGATGCGCAAAGGGCAGGACATCGCCTTCTCCGCGGCCCGTCTCGGCGCTCCCGCCGGCGCCGTCGACGACGCGGTCCGCGCCCAATACACCGCCTGGGGCTACGGCCCCGGCTACAAGCTCCCCGGCCTCTCGCACCGCACCGGGCACGGCATCGGCATGGAAGGCCATGAGCCGGTCAACTTCGTCCACGGCGAAAAGACGCCGCTCGCCGCCGGTATGTGCCTGTCCAACGAGCCCGGCATCTACATCCCCGGCAAGTTCGGCATCCGCCTGGAGGACTGCCTCTACATGACGGCGTCAGGTCCCCGCTGGTTCTCCCAGCCGCCCGCCTCGATCGATGCGCCAGTCGGCTGAAGTTCCTCCCCATGCGCAGCATGGGGAGGGGAACCATGCGAGGGTTCCCGCCAAAGTAGTACTTTGGCGGGTGCCCGTGGAGCATGGTGGAGGGGTGGCTGCCGTGGCGTAAGCGGATCCAGCGCCGGTTGGCAAAAGCCTGCGCCTTTTACCCCTCCACCACCCTTCGGGTGGTTCCCCTCCCCATCTTCGATGGGGAGGAACTTAGAAGGGCTCCTCGCCCGGCCGGGGCGGGGCGACGTGGGCCGGGGCGTGGGGCGGCTCGATGTCCGCCGGCTCCACGGGATCGAGTTCGCCTTCCCACTTTGCGACCACTACGCTGGCCACCGCATTGCCGACGACGTTGGTCGCCGATCGGCCCATGTCGAGGAAATGGTCCACCGCCAGGATCAGCAGCAGCCCCGCTTCGGGGATGTTGAACTGGGCAAGGGTGGCGGTGATCACCACCAGGCTGGCGCGCGGCACCCCGGCGACGCCCTTGGAGGTGATCATCAAGGTCAGCAGCATCAGCACCTGGGTGCCGAAGCTCAGATCGATGCCATAGGCCTGGGCGATGAAGATCGACGCGAAGGTCATGTACATCATCGAACCGTCGAGGTTGAACGAATAGCCCAGCGGCAGAACGAAGCTTGCGATCCGCGGCGGCACGCCGAAGCGGTCCAGCGCCTCCAGCGTGCGCGGATAAGCGGCTTCGGAGGAGGCGGTGGAGAAAGCGAGCACGATCGGATCGCGGATGTAGCGGACCAGCAATCCGGTGCGGCGGCCGACGATCAAAAAGCAGATCCCGATCAGCAGCGACCAGAGGAGGATCAGGCCGATATAGAAGGTGCCCATGAAATAG
>DASWMM010000245.1:0-6526 GCA_036399755.1 Allosphingosinicella sp. | reverse complement strand
GAAACTCGCGCTCTTGAATAAGCTTCATAAGCTGAGCCGTTCAAGCAGTAGTATTGCGTCTAGATTTATCGCTTCTCTTCGGCTCTACTGTCCTTTCGCCGAGCTGCTTAGGGTAAGCGGAACGGCGAGCTTTGTCTCAACCCAGCAAACCGTGGAGAAATGTCATGCGCAAGCGCTTATTCGGCCTCGTCGGAGTGGTCGCCATATTCCTCGGCGCAAGCCCGGCTTATGCGGACTATCGGGAAGCCGCCTATGTCACCACGCTGTACAGCGACGCGAGCCACAGCGTCGTGGTCGGCCACATCTATCCCGAATGCGGCTACCAATATGTGCAATATCATCTCGAAGGCACGTACAGCCAGTACGGCACCGACGAGTTCGTCGGCTATTGCACCCAATATGGCTGGGAGCAGCTCTAAAGCGGCTTACCACCAGGCCGGTTGATGACCAGCGCGGCTTGGGAACAGGGCAGGGGGCCGCACCGGCTCCCTGCTTTCCGGCACCGGTGTCCTTAAAGGTCCCAGTCGGTCCGGCGCTCGCCGCCGCAGCCGCGGAAGGTCTGGCCGTCCGCCGTCACCGTCACCTGATGCTCGAAGCCGCGGCCGCTCATGTCGTCGTTGCAGCGCGCATAGGTGACGTCCACCGTCAGCCGCTTGCTCTCATAGCGCCGCCCGTTGAAGCTCGGCCGCGGATCGGGCCGCGCAATGCTGATCTTCTTCTCACCGTAGTTGCCGGTGTAGTCGATGCGGTTGTCGTGGATGACGAGGTTCCAGCCCGGCTCGTTGCCGCGCGCTTGGTAATGCTCAAGCGCGGGATCGGTGGGCGGCGGGCTCGTCACCGCCGGATAAGCGCAGGCCGCGGCGAGGCCGAGCAGGATCCAGGCGGGCCATCTCGGCATGGTTACTTTGGTACGCATGATACACTACTCGCAAAAACAACAAGCGCCCAAACGAGGAGCGGAATCGCTAAGTTCCGCCCCCTATTCGCGCCGCCACTGGTTGATCACTTCATAGGCCATCACCGCCGTCGCCACGGCCGCGTTCAGGCTGTCCGCCTTGCCCAGCATCGGCATCTTCACCAGGTGGTCGCACTCGGCCTCGTAGGCGGGCGGAAGCCCCTGCGCCTCGTTGCCGACCAGAATAAAGGCCGGTTTCGAATAACGCGGCGCCTGATAGTCCTGGCTGGCCTGCAGGCTGGTGCCGATCAGCTCCCCCGGCCCGGCGCGCAGCCATGGCAAAAACTCTTCCCACGAAGCCGCCGCGATCTTCTGCGTAAACAACGCCCCCATCGTCGCCCGCACTGCCTCCGTGGAAAAGGGATCGACGCAATCGTCGACCAGGATCACCCCGCCCGCGCCCACGGCGTCGCTGGTCCGCAAAATGGTACCGAGATTGCCCGGGTCGCGAAGCGCCTGCGCCACGATCCAGAGCGGCGCCGGGCCGCGGTCGATCCGCTCCAGCGCCAGGTCGAAGGTGCGGTACACACCCAGCACCGTCTGCGGATTGTCCTTGCCCGACAGCTTGTGGAGGATGTCGGCATTGGTCTCCACCACGTCGCCGCCCGCCGCTCCGGTTGCCGCAACCAGGCTCTCCAGCAACGGGTGCTCGCTGCCTTCCCAATAGAACAGGATCTCGGGGAGAAACCCCGCTTCCCGCGCTTCGGTGAGGATTCGAAGCCCTTCGGCAATGAACAAATTCTGCCGCCGCCGGCCCTTTTTCTCGCGCAGCGCGCGGACGTCCTTGACCAGCGGATTGGAGAACGCGGTGATCTGCCTCGGCACTAGTCCTCGCCGAACTTCGCATCGACCAGCTCGGCGAGCGCCGCCACGGCCTCTTCCGCGCCGTCGCCTTCGGCGCTGATGGTGATCGAATCGCCCATTGCGGCGCCAAGCATCATCAGCCCCATGATCGATGTGCCGCACACCTTCGATCCGTCCTTCTCCACTTCCACCGGAGTCTGGAGCCCGGCGGCCAGCGTGACGAACTTGGCGCTCGCCCGGGCATGGAGGCCGCGCCGGTTGGCGAGCTGAACGATTCGGCTGGCCATGCTCAGACCGTCTCCCCCAAAATCTCGGACGCGACCGAGATGTACTTGCGCCCGGCATCGCGCGCCGCGGCGACGGCCGCTTTCAGGCCCATCGTCCGCCGAGCGCCTTCAAGCCGGATCAGCATCGGCAGATTGACGCCGGCGATCACCTCCACCCGCTCGCTCTTCATAAGGGAGATCGCCAGGTTGGACGGCGTTCCCCCGAACAGGTCGGTGAGGATGATCACGCCCTCGCCGCCATCCGCCCGGCCGATCGCCTCCGAAATGTCGTTGCGCCGCCCCTCCATGTCGTCCTCGGGCCCGATACAGATCGCCTCCACGCGCTGCTGGGGCCCGACGACATGTTCCATCGCGGTGACGAACTCGGCCGCAAGCCGGCCATGGGTCACCAGAACCAAACCGATCATTCAAACGTCTTCCTGTTCCTGCGGCCTTCCCCCGGGGCCGCTTTCCACGCCCGCGCGTGGCCGCGAGGCGAGATCGCGATGCTCGACCGTGGGCGAAAATCCGGCTTCACGCAATCTTTTCGCGAACCGTTCGGCAATGTGCACCGAGCGGTGTCTTCCCCCGGTACAGCCGAACGCGACGGTGACGTACGACCGCCCCTCGTCGCGGTAGCGCGGGAGAAGGGTGATCAGCAGATCCTCGATCCGCTGCACCGCTTCGCCATAAGCCGGGTCGGAGGCGATATAGTGGCTCACCGGCGCGTCGAGCCCGGTCAACTCGCGCAGCCCGTCCACCCAATAGGGGTTCCTCAGGAAACGCATGTCGAACACCAGATCGGCGTTGCGCGGCAGCCCGCGGGCGAAGCCGAACGACAGCAGGGTCAAGGTCGGCGACACCCCGCCCGGCGCGAAACGCTGGCGGACCTGCTGCTGCAGCTCTTTGGGCGCGGTGTCGGTGGTGTCGATGACATGGTCGGCCCAGCGTCTGAGCGGCGCCATCAGCTCGCGCTCGGCGGCGATCCCGTCGGTCGCCGGCCGGTCAGGGGCAAGCGGATGGCGGCGCCGCGTTTCGGAATACCGCCGCAGCAATTCGGCGCCCGCACAGTCGAAGAACAAGGTCTCGACCGGAACCGCCTGCTCCTCCGTCAGCGTGCGAATCTGGCCGACGATCCGGTCCGCGTCGAAGTCGCGGGTGCGGCTGTCGATCCCGATCGCAAGCGGCCGCGCCCGCGGCGCGCTCCCCTCGCCAAGCGGCGTCGACAGCAGGTGCTCGAGCAGGCCGAGCGGAAAATTGTCGACCACTTCCCAGCCCAAATCCTCCAGCGTCTTGAGCGCGGTGGATTTGCCGGCGCCGGACAGGCCGGTGACGAGCATGATTCGGTTGGGGGCTTGGCCGGGGTTCAAGAAGGGGCGAGTCCGTGGAGGAGGAGCGCCGCCTCTACCTTGATCGGGGCGGACGCCTCAAGGGCGGCGAGCGCGACGCTCGGCACGGCGACGCCATCGATCAACCGGTTGCCCACCTCCGGCATCCGCTCGGGCGGGCTTCCGGCATCGATCAGCAGCGCCACCGGAATATCGGCAGCAAAAGGGCGCTCGACGATCCCGACGCCGCGGATTTCGATCTTGCCCGCGATGTTGGGAGGCGGCGAAGCAAGAAGCCATCCGTCCCGCGCCCCCACAACCGTATAATCGTCGCTGACCAGCACCGCGCCCCGGTCGAGAAGGCGAACCGACAGGTCCGATTTGCCGCTCCCCGAAGGCCCGGCGATCAGCACGCCCCGCCCGCCGATCGCGACGCAGCAGGCGTGGATCGTCTCGCTCACGACGCGCGCTTCGGCAGGCGGACCACAAAGCGCGCGCCGCTGCGCCCGTCGTGCCGGTCTTCCACCGCAATGCTCGCCTCATGCCCCTCAAGCGTCGCCAGAACGATGGCGAGGCCGAGGCCGGAATGGCGGCCGAACGCTTCGTCGTCCGGCCGGATCGAGTGAAAGCGTTGAAAGATCGCCTCCCTTTTATCCGCGGGGACGCCAGGGCCCTCATCCTCCACCGTGACGATCACTGCATCTCCGGCTTCGGCCGCCGAGATCTCGACCAGGCCGCGGGGAGGCGAAAAGGAAATGGCGTTGTCGACCAGGTTGTCGATCGCCCGGGCAAGCCGCGCTTCGTCGCCGGCGACGACGGCGCTGCCGGTGCGCGGCCGGGCGAAGACGATCTGCACGCCCTGCTCGGCCCCACGTTCCTCCCAATGCGGGAGAAGCGACTCGATCATCTGCCCGATGTCCACCGGCTCAAGCCGCGCCCGGCTGAGCTCCGCGTCCAGCCGCGATATCTCGGCAATCTCGACAACCAGCCGGTCGAGCCGAACGACGTCGTGCCGCACCACGTCGAGCAACTGGCGCTGCAACGCCGGGTCGGACACCCGGTCGAGGCTGTCCACCGCCGAGCGCAAGGACGCGAGCGGATTCTTGAGTTCGTGGGTGACGTCGGCGGCGAACGCCTCCGTGGCATCGATGCGATCGCGCAGGGTCTGAGTCATGTCGTGCAGCGCCCGGGCAAGCAGCCCGATCTCGTCGCGCCGCGCCGGCAGCAGCGGCACCGCCACTTCGCGCGCCCTGCCAAGCCGCACCCGGTGCGCGGCCCGCGCCAGCCGGCGCAGCGGCAAGGCGATGGTACGCGCCAGAAAAAGCGACAGCAGCACCGACATGGCCACCGCAACCAGCAGCACGATGGCCAGCGTCGTCCGCTCGTCGCGCACGACGCTGCGGATGTCTCGGGCATTGCGGGTGAGCAGCAGTACGTTGCCGTCGCCCACCGGCGCGGCGGCGGAAATGTACAGCGAACCCTCCGGCGCCCGGCGCAGCATCGTGGTGACCGCCCCAGACCGCAGTGTCCGGGCGGCTTCGGGCCAGGCGGCGACATCGGCATCCGACGCAAGCTTCAGAGGGGGCGGGGAGGGCGCCCCGACGATGGCGTCGAACGCATTGTCGAGCCTCCGCGCGACGTTCTTGCGCCACGGCTCCAGCGCCGGATCGCGCAATTGGTACGTCGGCGCGGCATCGGCCCAGCTGTCCAGGCTCTTGCGCCCGCCTGCATCATAGACCCGCAGCCGGGTTCCCGACGCCCGGCCGATCCGGCGCAGCATGGTTGGCTTCAAGTCCCGCCGGGCGACAAACAAGGCATCCGCGGCGATCCGCGCTTCAGTGGCGGCGGTCGCAACCGCGCTTTCGGTCAGCCGGCTTCGGAAGCCGTCCAGATAGAAGATGCTTCCCGCCAGGATTGCGAGGACGAAGATGTTGACGGCAAGAATGCGGTGAAGCAGCATCCAGCGCCCCGACCATCGTAAGCGAAGTTCGCGATCCTCATTCCTCGCCAAAGCGATAGCCTACGCCATACAGCGTCTCGATGCCCTTGAACTCGGGGTCGGCAACCCGGAACTTGCGCCGCAGCCGCTTGATGTGGCTGTCGATGGTGCGGTCGTCGACATAGATGTCGTCCTGGTAGGCGACGTCCATCAACTGGTTGCGCGATTTCACCACGCCCGGGCGCTGCGCAAGCGCTTCCAGGATCATGAATTCGGTCACGGTCAGCGTCACGTCGTTGCCGTCCCAGGTTACCCGGTGCCGCGCCGGATCCATCACCAGCCGCCCGCGCTCGATCTGCGCCGCCTCGTCCGGCCGCGGCCCGGAATCCGCCGGGATCGCGCGCATTTCCGCCCGTCGTAAAATGGCGCGGATCCTCGCGATCAGGAGGCGTTGGCTGAAGGGTTTGGCGATGTAGTCGTCGGCGCCCATGGCGAGGCCGAGGGCTTCGTCGAGTTCCTCGTCTTTCGAGGTCAGGAAGATGACGGGGAGTTCGCTTTTTTCGCGCAGCCGGCGGAGCAGCTCCATGCCGTCCATGCGCGGCATCTTGACGTCGAGCACGGCAAGATCGGGCGGGTTGTCGAGCAGGGCCTTCAAGGCCGCCTCGCCGTCCGAATAGACCCGCGTCGCCCAGCCTTCGGCCTGCAGCGCGATCGACACGGACGTCAGGATGTTGCGGTCGTCATCGACCAGGGCGATCGTCACCGTCATAAACGCATGCTTACCGGAGCCGCGGCGGAGGCGCTACCCTTTGACGCCGCCGCCGCCCTCCGATATGCGGCGGCCACAACCGAGCGGCGGCGTGCCCGCGCCACCGCATCCACAAGATAATTCAGGAGACAATTCGTGGCCAATCGCGTGCCGGCAAAGGGTCTTGCCGATCTGGGGATCGATACGTCCGCGGACATCCACTGGAACTACGGAACCCCGCAGCTCGTCGAGGCCGCCTTGGCCCGTGGCGAAGGCATGCTCGCCAAGGACGGCCCGCTGGTGGTCCAGACCGGCAAACATACCGGCCGCTCCGCCAAGGACAAATATATCGTCCGCGACGCCGAAACCGAAGGCACGATCTGGTGGGACAACAACGCCTTTATGTCCCCTGAGCATTTCGCCGCGCTCAAAGCCGATTTCCTGGCCTGCGTGGCCGAAAAGAAGGAGCTGTTCGTCGCCGATCTG
>DASWMM010000244.1:0-6109 GCA_036399755.1 Allosphingosinicella sp. | reverse complement strand
CTCGTTCGTCCCGAGCGAAGTCGAGGGGCGCACCTCAGGCGTCAGTGCAGCGCCCCTCGACTACGCTCGGGACGAACGGGTTTGGAGGAGCTCTATTCTTCTAACGCTTCCGTGATCAGCCGCCGGCTGTTTTCCACCCCGAAAAGCGCGATGAAGCTGCCCATTCGCGGTCCCTGGCTGGTCCCGAGCAGAGTCTCGTAAAGCGCCTTGAACCAGTCGCGCAGATTCTCGAACCCGTGCGCCTTGCCGATCTCGAACACCAGGTTCTGGATGTCGTCGGCGGGCGTGTCCTCGGCCAGCCCGGCGAGCTGCGCATCGAGATCGCGCAACGCCGCCGCCTCCTTCTCGTCCGGCGCGCGGCGGTGCAGCGTGTCCTTCACGAAATCGCGGAAATAGGCCGCGGCATAGCCGATCAGCGCATCCAGCTCCGGATGCGTTTCGAGCGACACGTCCGGCGCGTAACGCTTCACGAACGCCCACAGCAAAGTCTTGTCGTCGCTCGACGCCACCGCCACCAGGTTGAGCAGCAGCCCAAAGGTCAGCGGCATCCGAGCCTCCGGCACCGCTCCCGCATGGATATGGTGCACCGGATTGCCCAGCCGCTTCGCCCAATCCTGCGCCGGATAAGCGGCGAGGAACTGCTGATATTCGTCTATCGCCCGCGGGATCACCCCGAAGGAGAGCTGCTTGGCCCGCTTCGGCTCGCGGTAGATGTAGAAGGCCAGGCTCTCGGGCGGCCCATAGGTCAGCCACTCGTCGATGGTGACGCCATTGCCCTTGGTCTTCGAGATCTTCTCGCCCTTCTCATCCAGGAACAGCTCGTAATTGAAGCCTTCGGGCGGACGGCCGCCCAGGATGCGGGCGATCTTGCCGCTCTGCACCATGCCGTCGATATGGTCCTTGCCGGCCATTTCGTAATCGATGCCAAGCGCCACCCAGCGCGCCGCCCAATCCACCTTCCATTGCAGCTTGGCACCGCCCGACAGGATGGACTGCTCCACCTTTTCGCCGGTTTCCGGCTCAACGTAGCGGATGAGGCCGGCTTCGGGATCGACGACTTCGATCGGCACCTGGAGGACCTTGCCGTTGATCCGGCTGACCGGCAGCACCGGCGAATAGGTCTGCCGCCGCTCCTGGCGCAGGGTGGGCAGCATCACGCCCATGATGCTGTCGAAATTGCGCAGCACCCGGCGCAGCACGTCGTCGAACCGGCCCGACGCGTAGCACTGCGTGGACGACAGGAACTCGTAATCGAAGCCGAAGCGATCGAGAAAGCGCAGGAGCAGGGTGTTGTTGTGGTCGGCGAAGCTTGCATGCCCGCAGCCGTAAGGGTCCGGAACGCGGGTCAGCGGCTGATCGAGGTGCGCCAGCATCATCTCTTGCTGCGGGGCGCCAGGCGGCACCTTGCGCATGCCGTCCATGTCGTCCGAAAACGCCACCAGCCGGCTCGGCCAGTCGGCCAGCTCGGAAAGCGCATGCCGCACCATCAGCGTCCGCGCCACTTCCTGGAAGGTGCCGAGGTGCGGCAGGCCCGAGGGGCCGTAGCCCGTCTCGAACACGATTTCGCCGTTCGGCGGCCCGTCCGGGTAGCGCTTCAAAAGCTTGCGCGCTTCCTCATAAGGCCAGGCCTTGGACACAGAAGCGGCTTCGCGCAGGGCGGCGGGGATTTCACTGTTCGGCATCCCCGCCATTTCGCCGCTTCCCGCAACCGGTGCAAGCACCATCGAAAGCGGCGTTCGGTCGCTTTCTGCCCAGGAGGCGCCGCTTGTGCTGGCGCCCGGCCGAAGCGGGCGCTAGGATCAAAGAGTGAACGGGGAACCCACCGCCGCGGCCATGCGCAAGATCATCCATGTCGACATGGATGCGTTCTACGCGTCGGTCGAGCAGCGCGACAATCCGGAGCTGCGTGGCAAGCCGCTTGCCGTCGGCGGCGGCGTGCGCGGCGTGGTGGCG
Organism: Allosphingosinicella sp.; assembly: GCA_036399755.1. Taxonomy (GTDB): domain Bacteria; phylum Pseudomonadota; class Alphaproteobacteria; order Sphingomonadales; family Sphingomonadaceae; genus Allosphingosinicella. Next base: position 4,156 of record DASWMM010000244.1, on the reverse strand, counting down.
GCGGCAAGCTACGAAGCGCGCACCTTCGGCGTGCGCTCGGCAATGCCGGCGGTAACCGCCAAGCGCCGCTGCCCCGAACTCATCTTCGTCAAGCCGCGCTTCGACGCCTATCGCGCCGTCTCCAACCAGATTCGCGCGATCTTCCTCGATTACACGCCGCATGTGGAGCCGCTCTCGCTCGACGAAGCCTATCTCGACGTCACCGAGGACCTGAAGGGCATCGGCACCGCCACCCGCATCGCCGAAGAGATCCGCGCCAGGATCAAGGCGGAAACCGGCCTCACCGCCTCGGCCGGCGTGTCCTACAACAAGTTCCTCGCCAAGCTCGCCTCCGACCAGAACAAGCCCGACGGCCTGTGCGTGGTGACTCCGGCGCGCGGGCCCGCGTTCGTCGAAGGCCTGCCGGTGTCCCGTTTCCACGGCGTCGGCCCGAAGACTGCGGAAAAGATGAAGCGCCTCGGCATCGAAACCGGCGCCGATCTCAAGGCGCGAAGCCTGGATTGGCTTGCCGCGCATTTCGGCAGCTCCGCGCTTTACTATCACGATCTCGCCCGCGCGATCTGCCACCGTCAGGTCAAGGCCGACCGTCCCTACAAATCGGTCAGCGCCGAAGACACGTTCCTCACCGACATCGCCGATCCCGCCACCCTGCTTGCCGAGCTAGACCGGATCGGCCGCCACGTCTGGGACAAGCGGGTGGAGCCCAAACACCTGTCCGGCCGAACGGTGAACCTCAAGGTCAAGTACGGAGACTTCCAGATCATCACCCGCTCCCGCAGCCTCGACCGCGCGGTTGCGGACGTGGAGGAGTTCGTGGAGATCGGCCGAAGCCTGCTCCGCGCGCTTCTGCCGCCCGTGAAAGCGATCCGCCTCCTCGGCCTCGGCCTCTCCACCCTGAGCGAAGGCGCCGAAGCCACGCCGCGCCCGCTCGAACTTCCGCTGCCGCTGGCCGGCTGAGCGGCAACCTTTCCGCCGCGCCGAGGCTTCTGGCGTCATGCCGCAGCAGCCTCTCCATCTTCCCCGGCCGGCGCAGCGCTGGATCGAGACGCTCGCGGCCGATCTCTTCGCGGTGCCGGGCATGCCGGTCGATTTCGCCGCGCCGCCGGGCGAGCCGGCGCTGGTGCCTGCGGGCTCCGTGTCATGGCGGGTGTTCGCCAATCCGGTCACCTTGTTCATTGGCGGAGTCGCCGCCGTGCTGCTGGAGCTCGGCGAGCCCCGCGTCCGCCACGGCGTGTGGGATCATAGCGGCTTCCGGGTCGATCCGGTGATGCGCCTGCGCCGCACCGGCCTTGCCGCCATGATCACCGTCTACGGCGCCGAAAGCACCGCCCGGGCGATGATCGCGGGGGTCAATCGCCTTCATGCCCGAGTTTCCGGAGTCACGGCCGACGGCACGCCATACCGCGCCGATGACCCTGAGTTGCTCAACTGGGTGCAGGCGACGGCAAGCTGGGGCTTTCTGGAAGCCTATGCCGCTTACGGCCGCCCGCTCACCCTCGCCGAACGGGACGCTTATTACGCCGAAGCCGCCTTTGCCGCCGCATTGTACGGCGCGGCCGGCGCGCCCCGCTCCACGGCGGAGATCGGCAGGCTGTTCGCACGCATGGCCCGGGACCTGGAGCCCTCTGATACTATCGTGGAATTCCTCGCGATCATGCGCCGCGCGCCGATCCTCCCCGCCGCCGCGCGCCCGCTCCAGAAGCTGCTCGTCGCTGCCGCAATATCCCTGCTTCCCCAGCAGCTTGCGGCCCGCCTCGGCCTCCCCGGCGGCGGCCTCAAGGCTTGGCAGCGCCTACCCGTCCGCACGCTCGCCCAACTTGCCGGCCGCATACCGCTCGCCGGCTCGCCGCCCGTGGAAGCCTCCCGCCGCCTCGGCGTTGCGGCGGACCCGCTCTATCGATAGCCGGCGCGCGTCGGCTTAGGCGTCGAACATCCTCAGGCAGTCGGCGCATTCCTTGGGGTAGCGCTTCTTGGTGATGCCGATCAGCTGGTCTCGCTCGCCGGACGAAAGTTTCGGGTTGCTCGCCACTTTGAGGACATAAGCGGTGCGCGCGTCATAGATCGCCTGGGCAAGGCGGCGGTCGTAACCCGGCTCGGCGCGGCCGCATTGCGGATCGGTCATGTCGATGGCGCGCACCAATATGTCGGCGGCCTTGCCGTGCTGCACCGAGACCGACCAAACCGCGTCGCGCACCGCATTGTGGCGGCTGTCGAGGTCGATCTCCTTGCGCTTTTGCACCTCGCCCACCGTTTTTCGGTAATGGCTGCGCTCGATGAACTGGTGCTGCGCGTCGCGAAAGGCGTCCGGCTCCCGCGCCGCGATCTTCTTCCAGCCTGCGTCGAACGCTGCGCTGCCCGGTGCCGCGCCGGTCAGTTCCGCCGCCCACCGTTTGCCTTCGGCGCGCAAGAAGGCGGCCAGCGTTCCCGCCCGGGACGACAGTTGGTACAAGCCGTAGGAAGCCCCGCCCGGGTCGTTCCGGCCGCTCGATACGGTGCCCGGACCCCGGCCGCCGCTTTCGAACGCTTCCGACAATTTGCCGAGCCGATAGGCGATCGCCCCCGCCGCCGCCCCGGCCAGGGATCCCGCCGCATCAACCACGGTCCCCGCCGCCGCAACCGCCGAATCCGCGAGGCTCTTGGCCGCCGCCGTGATCGCCCCGCCGGCCGTCGCATCCTCGGCAAGGTCACAGGCCTTGTCGAGCGCCGCCACTTCTTCAGGCTTGAACCCGCGGCCCAGCATGGTCCGAACCGCGTCGAATATCGGCTTCCTGTTCATGAGCACCCCCGTCCCCAGCGCAGTCCAGCGCCTTCAACAGCCTAAAGGAAGGGGAACACGAGTCCAGCGGCTAAAATGGCGCAGAAAAGCCGAAGCGGAGGAAAGTGGATCGGCGCATTTGCAGTTGCGCCTTGCCCTAAAGCCGTTCCACCTCGCGTGCGCGGACGACGATCTCGTCCTGCCGGAACGCGCTTTCCAGCCGCTCACGAAAGCTCCGCCACCAGGCACGGTCGAGAGTGTCCGACATCACTTCAAAAATGACGATGTCGTCATGGCTGCGCTCGCCGCCTTCCTCCCACACGCCCTCCGCCGGGCTGCGGCTGAACGCGGTGAGCCCGCCGAAGGTCTCGACCAGCTCCTCGCGCACCTTGGCATAGAGCTCCGGCGCAAGGCGCTTTCCCTTATTGTCGAACAGGGGCAGAAGAATTTCGACGAGGTGCATAAAGCGGCAACGCGGGCGCTTCCCGATGGCTCCGCTTTGCCCTACACGAGGCTCTTCCCCGGGGGACCGCCGACGCTGCGGTTGAGAGGAGGGCAGCAGCCTTCGACCCGTTGAACCTGATCCGGCTGACACCGGCGTAGGGAGGGAGCGCGGGTGTCCCTCCCGCTCTCCATCCGCAAGAGGAGAGCGAACACCATGGCCGACATCCCCGCCCGCACCGAGCTTAAAGTCACCACCGGCCCGATTCGCGGCAGCCGCAAGGTTCACGTCGGCCCGCTCGGCGTCGCGATGCGCGAGATCCATCTCGAGCCCGGCTGCGGCGAGCCGCCGCTACGCGTCTACGATCCGTCCGGTCCCTACACCGACGGCGACGCCCGCATCGACATCATGGCCGGCCTGCCCGAGCTTCGCCGCGACTGGATCCGCGCGCGCGGCGATGTCGAGGAGGTCGCCCAGCGCGAAGTGAAGCCCGAGGATAACGGTCAGCTCGGCCCCGACCGCTCGGGCGGAGTCCAGCCCTTCCCCAACGTCCGGAAGACGGTGCTCCGCGCCAAGCCGGGCGCCAACGTCAGCCAGATGCACTACGCCCGCAAAGGCATCATCACGCCTGAGATGGAGTACGTCGCGGTGCGCGAAAACCTTGGCCGCGAGCAGCTCGCCCAAGCCATGGTGCGCGACGGGCAAGACTTCGGCGCCGCCATCCCCGATTACGTGACGCCGGAATTCGTCCGCTCGGAAATCGCCCGCGGCCGCGCCATCATCCCCAACAACATCAATCACCCCGAGTCCGAGCCGATGGCGATCGGCCGCAACTTCCTGGTCAAGATCAACGCCAATATCGGCAATAGCGCAGTCGCATCGGACGTCGCCGCCGAGGTCGACAAGATGGTCTGGTCGATCCGCTGGGGCGCCGACACGGTCATGGACCTCTCCACCGG
>DASWMM010000243.1:0-9011 GCA_036399755.1 Allosphingosinicella sp. | reverse complement strand
GCCGGATTTGCCGACGTCGAGCGACGGGAAGATGCGCTTGTCGGAGACCTTGCGGTCGAGCACGATTTCCGAGTTGCCGGTGCCCTTGAACTCTTCGAAGATGACTTCGTCCATCTTGGAGCCGGTGTCGATCAGCGCGGTGGCGATGATGGAGAGCGAGCCGCCTTCCTCGATGTTGCGCGCCGCGCCGAAGAAGCGCTTGGGACGCTGCAGGGCGTTGGCGTCGACACCGCCGGTGAGGACCTTGCCGGAGCTCGGCACCACCGTGTTGTAGGCGCGGCCGAGACGCGTGATCGAATCGAGCAGGATCACGACGTCCTTTTTGTGCTCCACCAGGCGCTTGGCCTTTTCGATCACCATTTCGGCGACCTGGACGTGGCGCGAGGCCGGCTCGTCGAAGGTCGAGGAGACGACTTCGCCGCGCACGGAACGCTGCATGTCGGTCACTTCCTCCGGCCGCTCGTCGATCAGCAGCACGATCAGGAACACTTCGGGGTGGTTGTCGGTGATCGCCTTGGCGATGTTCTGGAGGAGCACCGTCTTGCCGGTGCGCGGCGGCGCCACGATCAGCGCGCGCTGGCCCTTACCCTGTGGCGAAATGATGTCGATCACCCGCGCCGACTTGTCCTTCACCGTCGGATCCAGCGTGTCGAGCGTCAGCTTCTGGTTGGGGTACAGCGGCGTCAGATTGTCGAAATTGACGCGGTGGCGGACAGCGTCGGGATTGTCGAAGTTGATCTGGGTGATGCGCACCAGGCTGAAATAGCGCTCGCCGTCCTTGGGCCCGCGGATCTCGCCTTCCACCGTGTCGCCGGTGCGAAGCCCGAACTTGCGGACCTGATTCGGCGCCACATAGATGTCGTCCGGCCCGGCCAGGTAATTGGCTTCCGGCGAGCGCAGGAAGCCGAAGCCGTCCGGTAGCACCTCGATGGTCCCCATGCCCATGATCTCCTGGCCGTTTTCGGCCTGGACCTTGAGGATGGAGAACATCAGCTCCTGCTTGCGCAGGGTGGATGCACCCTCGATCCCGATCTCTTCGGCCATTGCGACCAGATCGGCGGGGGATTTCAGCTTGAGGTCCTTGAGGTGCATGCGGGGGAAACTCGACGAAAAGGGAGCGGGAGTGTCGATTCGCGCGGGGGGACGACGATTTGCGGCTGAATCGCCCGCACGGACGGCGGGCTTGAACGACAGATCAGGCGTTACGTCCCGCTCTGATTCAAGTCAAGCGAGGGCGGGAGGAGAAAACGCAGGCGCGTGCGCGCAACTGGTGACTCGGGTGGAGGTGAGATACGCCATCGGCAAACGGACATATTCCGCATAACAACTGCACAACTGGGTGTTAGCGGGAACTCGGTTTCTCAGCGCGGAAACCGGCCCGAGCAACGATGAAACCTGGCATAGCTCTCACCCGCAAGAATCTCGTCAGGGGGTGCATCGCTCTCCCCCTGCTGCTCTCGACGGTCTACTGCGCTAACTTCATCTACGAGACGCGCCCACGGCAGATCATCCGGTCCCTGCTGCGGCTGGAAAGCGCCCCCTCGTCGCTCCGCAATGTCCGCTGCGAATCGTGGAGCATCACGGATGTGACCACCACCTGTGCATTCGAGATTAAGCCCGCCGACTTTCCCCTTTTGCTGAGGGGCTGGCAATTCGTCCGCGTGCCTGCTGGCGGCGGCAGTTACTCATACGCGATGGGTCCTAAACTCGGCCAGGAATTCGTGGCCGCCTCGAATTACTCCATCAACAACCCGCCTGAATTTGCCCACGGAGGGCACGTCTGGCTAATTGTCGATTCAACTCGCTCAAGGGTGCAAGTGGACTATTACGAAGAGTAGTTCTTGTGCCGCTCACGGCTGAGTATAACCGCCTAGAAAGGCTTTACGATCACCAGGATGACGATGATCACCGTGGCGATCCCCGGAATTTCGTTCATGATGCGGAGCGCCTTGCCGCTGACCCGGCGCTCGCCGCGGGCAAGCTTGCGGCCGTAGCCGACCAGCCAGCCGTGGTACGCCGACAGGCCGAGCACCAGAGCGAACTTGGCGTGGAACCAGCCTTGCGACCAGGCGCCGCTGGTCCAGGCCAGGGTCAGCCCGAATATCCAGACCAGAACCATTGCCGGCGTGATGATGATGTTGCGCAGCTTGCGCTCGCGGTCGATCCAGCGCCCCTCCTCGGCCGAGCCGGGCGCGGATTCCTGGTGATAGATATAATAACGCGGCAGCATGAACATGCCCGCGATCCAGAAGATCACGAAGATGACGTGTCCGGCCTTGATCCAGGCGTAGGTCAAGGCGAGCGCCGTTTCGACATGGCTCACCGACGCACCAGTGCGATGAGCTGCTCGACATGTGCGATCGGCGTATCCGGCAAGATGCCATGCCCCAGGTTGAAGACGTGCGGACGATCCGCGAAGCTCAATAGAATGCGCCGCGCCGCGCTTTCAAGCGCTTCCCCGCCGGCGATCAACGCAAGCGGATCGAGATTGCCCTGCACCGGCATACCGGCGGGGAGATTGGCCGCGGCCCAATCCGGGTCCACCGTCTCGTCGATGCCCACTGCATCGACCCGGGTTTCACGCGCATAAGCCGGGAGTTTGCCGCCCGCGCCCTTGGGGAAGCCGATGACCGGGGTATCGGGGTGACGCGCCTTGAGGCCCGCGACGATCGCCGCATTGGGCGCGATCACCCAGCGTTCGAACTGCGCGGGCGAAAGGCTGCCCGCCCAGCTGTCGAACAATTGCACGGCTTCGACGCCCGCCTGAATCTGGCGGGAGAGGTATTCCACCGTCATCTCGGCAACCGCGTCGATTATTTCCGCGAACGCTTGCGGATCGCGATAGGCCATGCGCCGCGTGTCGCCCTGATCCTTGCTGCCGCGGCCGGCGACCATATAGGTCGAAACCGTCCAGGGGCTGCCCGCGAAGCCCAGGAAGGTGGTCTCCGGGGGCAATGCCGCCTTTACCTTCTCCACAGCGCCGTAGACCGGCTCCAGGCGCTCTGGCACGCGGGTCAGGGAGGCGAGCGTGGCGTCGACCAACGGCGGCGACAGGCGCGGACCCTCGCCAGCCTCGAACGCGAGGTCTTGGCCCAAGGCCCAAGGCACGATCAGGATGTCCGAGAACAGGATCGCACCGTCGAAACCGAACCGGCGGATCGGCTGAAGGGTGATCTCGGCCGCTGACGGCGGGTCCATGGCCATTGCCAGGAAGCCGCCCTTTTCGGCCCGAAGCGCGCGATACTCCGGCAGGTAGCGACCAGCCTGGCGCATCAGCCAAAGCGGTGTTTTCTCAGCCTTTTTGCCCTTGAGCGTGCTGAGCAGAAGCTTGTCCGGGGCGGGCATGGAAAGGGGTCTGGCTCCGCTCTCTACTCTATAAGAGTCTTATGTAAGAGAGTCTGTTGTAGGTAGTAGGAAAGGCGAAGCCGGGGTTTATTCGCTCCACCCGATTTTGCAAACAGCGTTGACTCCCAGCGCGCCGCAGAAGCCGTAGGATTCGCGTGAACCATCCACGCTATCCACAGGTGAGACCCCCGTATTTTCCCATCTGGGCGAAACTGTGGATGGCATCGGCAAAGCGGGGACGATAGCTTTGCTTGCAACCGTCCCGAGGCTTCCGCTAGCGAAACCAACATGCTTATCCACAGCGGGATTTCGCCATGACCGCGGTCCACCTTCATCTCCTGTCGGATTCCACCGGGGAGACGCTGGAGCTGATCGCCAAAGCGTGCCTTGCCCAGTTCGAGGGCGTGGAAGTGCGCCGCCACTTGTGGCCGATGGTTCGCTCGGAAGGCCATCTCGATCGCGTGCTCGACGATATCGAGCGGCGGCCGGGGCTCGTTCTCTACACCCTGGTCAATTCCAACATCCGCCGCGAGCTGGAGCAGAAGACGCGGCGCCGCGGCATATATGCGGTCTCGGCGCTCGATCCGGTAACGGACGCGCTCTCTGCCGTGCTCGGCCAACAGGCCAAGGCGCGGCCGGGCCGGCAGCATGCCTTGGACGCAGCCTATTTCGCCCGGGTGGACGCCATCCAGTTCAGCATCGCCCATGACGACGGAGTGAATTGGGAGAATTGGGAGGAAGCGGACATCGTCCTGGCAGGCGTGTCGCGCACGTCCAAGACGCCGACCTCCATTTACCTCGCCAATCGCGGCTACAAGGTCGCGAACATTCCGCTGGTGCCCGAATCACCGCCGCCGTCGGCTTTGTTCAGCCTCAAACACCCGCTCGTCGTCGGCCTCACGACAAACCCCGAGCGGCTGATCCAGATCCGCCGCAACCGCTTGCTGTCGCTCAACCAGGCACCGGAAACGGACTATGTCGATGGCGAGGCGGTGAATGCGGAGCTTGCCTTCGCCCGCCGGATATTCGCGGACAATGACTGGCCGGTGATCGACGTGACGCGCCGGTCGATCGAGGAAACGGCCTATGCGATCGTGAAGCTGTGCAACGAGCGCGGCGATGCCGCCGCCGACGCAGCGGACACGGCGGCCGTGGAAAGCTCATGAAGCTGCTGCTTGCCTCCAAGAGCGCCGCGCGCCGAGCGATGCTTGAAGCTGCCGGCGTTCCTTTCGAAACGGTGGAAGCCGAGCTGGACGAGGGCGCGGCGAAGGCCGGGCTGTGGAGCGCAGGCTTCGATGCTCGCGGCGTGGCGGAGGAGCTTGCCCAGCTCAAGGCGCTTTCGGCGGTCGCCGGCGAGGGCGATCTCGTCCTCGGCTCGGATCAGACGCTTGAGCGCGACGACGGCACCCTGCTCGGCAAGCCCGCATCGGTTGAAGAAGCGCGCGGCCAACTCGAGTCCCTCGCCGGCGGCATGCACCGGCTCCACTCGGCAGCGGTCCTCGTCGAGAACGGCCAGGCCGTGTGGTGGGGGAGTGAAACGGTGGAGCTCACCATGCGGCCGCTCGGGCCTGCGTTTCTCGACTCCTATCTGGCGGGGGAGTGGGAGCAAATCCGCTGGAGCGTTGGCGGCTACCGGATCGAAGGCCCCGGGGCGCAGCTTTTCGAGCGGATCGAAGGCTCGCATTTCGCGGTGCTCGGCATGCCGCTCCTCCCACTGCTCGCCTACCTGCGCGAGCGCGGGTTGCTGCTCAGCTGATGGGCGCCCCGTATGCCGAGGTGATCGGTGATCCGATCGCCCACTCCAAATCGCCGGTCATCCACGGCTTCTGGCTGGAGAAGCTGGGCATTGTCGGCGACTACCGGCGAACGTTGGTCGGCCGTGGCGAACTTCCCGCCTTCCTCGCCGCGCGCCGTGCCGATCCGGACTGGCGCGGCTGCAACCTCACCATGCCGCATAAGCAGGACGTGCTTGCGCTGCTCAACAATTTGGAATCCGCCGCGGAGCGGATCGGTGCGGTCAACACGGTCGTCGGGGAAGGCGTAGCGCCAGAGATCGGCTTCAACACGGACGCGGCAGGCTTTCTCGAGCCGCTTGAGCCGCTCCTTGCCCAACGCCACTTGTTCAAGATGGCGCGGGTGCTCGGCGCTGGCGGCGCGGCGCGGGCTGTCGCCGATGCGCTTCGCGGGGCGGGCTTCGCCCTGGTGGTCGCCGCCCGCCGGGTTGAAGAGGCGCAGCGGCTGGTCGACGGCCACGATGCCGACTTCAATCATGCCGTGGCGCTCGAACATTTCGCCGAGCCGACCGATTTCCAGTTTGACGACCGCAGCGGCATCCTCGATCTGGTGGTCAACACGACACCGCTCGGCATGGCCGGCAAGCCGCCGCTCCTGCTCGATTTCAGCCACGTTCCGCCGGGCGCGGTGATCTACGACATCGTCTACAATCCGCTGGAAACGCCGCTGCTGGCGGAGGCGCGGGCCCGCGGCCACCAGACGATCGACGGGCTTTCCATGCTGATCGGCCAGGCGGCGGTTGCGTTCGAGCATTTCTTCGGCGCGCCGGCCCCGCGCCAGTACGATGCCGAGCTCCGCGGACGGCTCACCCGATGATCGTCCTCGGCCTCACCGGCTCGATCGGCATGGGGAAATCCACCGTCGCCGCCATGTTCGCGGAGGAAGGGGTGCCGGTGTTCGACGCCGACGCCGCAGTGCACCGTCTCCAGGGCCCAGAAGGCGCGCTGGTGGCCGAGATCGAGAGTCACTTTCCCGGCACAACCGGTCCTGAAGGCGTGAATCGCGGCGCACTTGGTGAACGGGTGCTCGGCGAGCCCGAGGCGCTGCGCCGGCTCGAATCGCTGATCCACCCGGCCGTCGACCGCGAGCGGGAGGCGTTCCTTTCCGCTCACGCCTCGGCACCCGTCTTACTGCTCGACATCCCACTCCTTTTCGAAGCGGGCGGCTGGAGCGCGGTGGATAAGATCGCCGTGGTCTCCGCTCCTGCAGAGGTGCAGCGCGAACGCGTTCTCGCCCGCCCCGGAATGACCCCGGAGAAGTTCGACCGAATCCTCGCCCGCCAGCTTCCCGACTCCGAAAAGCGCGCCCGCGCCGATTTCGTCATCCCCACCGGCGGCCCAATGGAGGAAACGCGGCAAGCGGTTCGCCGCATCCTCGCTTGTCTCAAGGGCGACGCCGATTCATAGTCCGCGCATGCGCGAAATCGTCTTCGATACCGAAACCACGGGCCTTAGCCCGCTCACCGGCGACCGGATGGTCGAGATCGGCTGCGTCGAACTGGTCAACAAGGTCGAGACCGGCCGCACCTTTCATGCCTATTTCAATCCGCGGCGCTCGATGCCGGCTGGCGCGGAGGCGGTGCACGGCCTTTCCGACGCTTTCCTGTCTGACAAGCCGCTGTTCGACCACCTGGCCGAGGACCTCCTCGACTTCCTCGGCGATTGTCCGCTGGTCGCCCACAATGCGAGCTTCGACTTCGGATTCCTGAACCACGAGCTTGCCCATTGCGGGCGTCCCCTGGTGTGCATGACCCGGATGGTGGACACGCTCGCCATCGCCCGCACCCGCCACCCGGGCGCCAAGCACAGCCTGGACGCGCTCTGCAGCCGCTACGGGGTCGACCGCAGCGTGCGGATCAAGCACGGCGCGCTGATCGACGCGCAGCTCCTCGCGCAATGCTATGTTGAGCTGACCGGCGGTCGCCAGATCGGCTTCAGCCTCGCCGATTCCATCATTGTCGAGGAAAAGGTGGAGGCGAATGCCGGCACCGGCGCGCCGCTGAGCATCCAGATTCGCGCGCCGCGGCCGCATGCGCCGACCGAAGAAGAGCTGCTCGCCCATGCGGCCTTTCTGAACGGGATCGCCGATCCGATATGGCATAGGCTGGAGGCGCGCGGTTGACGGGGTGCCGCGGCCCGGCCTAATCCGCGCAACCACCACGGGAGCAATGCATGGACATTCGCGTATCCGGCCATCAGGTCGACACCGGCGAGGCTCTGCGTAGCCACGTTGCCGACCGCCTCTCCGCCACCGTGGAGAAATATCAGTCGCGGGCCACGTCGGCGCACGTCATCTTCGGCAAGGGTCCGCACGATCACGGCTTCACCTGCGAGATCCTTCTCTACGTTCCGGGCGAAGTGATGAAGTCGACCGACAAGGCCGCCGATGCCCATGCCGCCTTCGATGCGGCCGCCGAGAAGGTGGAAAAGCAGCTTCGGCGCCATAGCCGGCGACTTAAGGACCATCATGCCGGCGAAGTGCCGGACGCGCTTGACGACGCGATGCGGCGGGACGAACCGGCCGCCGGCTGATCCAGCCTTCAAAGCGGGCGCTTCAGCGCCGCTCTTTGATGGAGTTTGTAGACGGGGGCGGGGGCGCTCCTCCAACTGTGGTGCATATGAACGATCTTTCCGCGCTTCTGACGATCGAATCGATCGATGCAAACCTAGCCGCTCCCAACAAGAAGGGGCTGTTCCAGATGCTGGCGGTTGCGGCGAGCCGGCATACGGGCATTGCCGGCAAGGCGATCGTCGCGGCGCTCAGCGAGCGGGAAAAGCTCGGCTCCACCGGCTTCGGCACGGGAATCGCCATTCCGCACGGCAAGATCGAGGGGCTTGACCGGGTCTACGGCTATTTCGCGCGCCTTGCGCAGCCGATTGAGTTCCAGTCGGTCGACGGGCTTCCGGTCGATCTGGTGTTCCTGATCCTGTCGCCGCCCGATTCGGGTGCCGATCACCTCAAGGCGCTGGCCAGCGTCAGCCGGGCGCTGCGCAACCGCGATACCACCGCCAAGCTGCGCGGCGCCCGCTCGCGCGATGCGATCTTCGCGCTGCTCACCGGCGTCGAAAGCCTTCATGCCGCCTGAGGCCACGGCGGCCGGCGGAGCCGCCGCGCATTATCGCGCGCTCAAATCGCTGTACCGCCACGCCGCGATCAACACCTTCTTCCCCTCGGACATCGAAATTCCCGAAGAGGGGCTGGCGCGGATTCACTTCGAGGTGCGGCCGGAGCTGTTTCACGCCGCCGGCGCCGCCCACGGCACCCTATATTTCAAGATGCTGGACGATGTGGCCTTCTATGCCTGCAACAGCCTGGTCACCGACCGCTTCCTGCTCACCACCGCCTTCAACCTGCTGTTCACCAAGCCGCTGAAGGAAGGCCCGGTGATCGCCGAGGGCCGCTGGGCAAGCGGCCGGCGGCGGGTACTGGTCGGGGAGGCGCGGCTCATCCTGCCGTCGGGCGAAGAAGCGGCGCGTGGCACCGGCACCTTTATGCGCTCCCACATCCCGCTGTCGGGCCTGCCCGGCTACGTCGCGGGCACGTGACGCCGCGGCTCGCCACTTCGGTCCTTGCCGGCGCGCTGATCCGCAAGGCCGAGGGCGAAGGCGGGTTCGGTGCAGTGCTCGCCAAGGGCGACGCCAAGGCCGGCTCGATCCTCGTCATCCTTCTGGAAAAAGGCGTCAATCCACGCCTGTTCGAGCGCCTCCTTCAGGCCGACGGGCGCTACGCCTGGCAGGAGAGCGGGAGCCAACGTATTGAAAATTCAAGCGAAGTTCCGGGGTTTATCGCACGGCTGAGGCGATTCGACCCGGATTCATGGTTAATTGAACTGGACATCCCGTCTGCCGAACGGTTCGCCGCTGAAATGAACG
>DASWMM010000242.1:0-4412 GCA_036399755.1 Allosphingosinicella sp. | reverse complement strand
AAAGTTCTTCATAACGCGGCTTCCGTGGCGGGCACGCGCCTTTCACTTGATTCATTAGGCATATAGGATCAAGGTCCGCCCTAACGGGCGCCAAATAGTGTTGAGTGAGTCCAAACTGCGTCGGATTGGCAGCAATCCAGTAGACAAACGCGCAGGCGAGCCACACGGTAAGCATCGTACGCAACAAGCGCCAGGGGTGGTAACCGTATCCCACTAAGCTCCCGTACAGCCAATCCCAAACCCTGCTCCCGGCTACAAATCTTCCCGAATTGCGCATACGCACGTGCTTAGCAATAGCAACCTGCCTCGCATCGTCGGGATGGCCCATTGATTTCAGAACAGCGCTAAGTTGTTCCCAAGGCTGAGGCCGAAAGTCGTTCAACAGGAACTGCTTGCGTTGCGAGTTCAACCATTCGACCCGCATGGCCCAACCGGTGGGCGCGCCGCCACCCAGCCGTTTATAAGTGAAACCGTCCAGCGCTAACTGTTGTCGTGTCCCAATCCAGCTCGCGTAGTCATCACAAAGGCTGGTTACACTCATCGAAGAGAGGCTCATGCCGCCAGAGAACTTTTTAACGCCACGGAAAAAGAATACTCCTTCCACTTGGGTGCCGTCGCAAGACAGGGCATCGGCTGCCCCCACTTGGAAGCTTCCGCCCGCGCAGTCTAAGTCACGTCCAATGGCTGTTCCAACCAACCGGACAGCTCCTACCGTGGTGCAGTTGTGATTCAAAAACACCGATCGCTTGATCGTAGCACCATCAAGAACAAGACATTCGCCGTTCTCTTTATGAAAATTGCCACCAGAACAGGTAATGCTGCCACCAACCTCGGTGGTGGGAAAGCGCACAGTTCCCTTTGCGGCAAAGCCATCGTCTAAAAAAACTCCCCCAGTTATTACTGCCCTGTCACAAGATAGGGCGTCGCCAATCTCATTCTCGAAAACTCCACCGGAACACTCTAGATCCCCGGATATGTGAGCTCCAAGGAGGCGCACCTCTCCATCCGCATGAAATCCACGTGCAAGAACTAAGTCGCCTTTGATAACGGCGCCGTCACAATTGAGCGCCTCGTTTTCACCTTTAATCAGAGTAGCTCCTTCGAAGTTCACCTGGCCGCCGATGATCGCTCCTAGTAGCCTTACGTCGCCGGTTGATTTAAATCCTTGACGAAGGAGGATGCTAGCCGCCTGGAGGCGATTTGCCAGAATGCCCTCGACGACAAGCGATCCCGATAGAATAAGCAACCTTGCGGAGGCATCTGTCGCTTCCAAGCGCTCAATCCGACAATGTAATAACACTAGCGTCATGACGTTCGACGCACTCAGACTGAGCTCGCCCTGGACCCACGCGCCCTGAAGCCTAACCCCCTTCTCATGAATGGGAGTAGCATCGTCACCGCCAAGAGCCAGGAAGCGGATGAAGTCAGCACGCACGCAATTCTGGGATGTCTGTGCGTTCGGTAAATCAGGCGAGACAGACGCTAACGTTCCAGTGCGGCTGGCCTCAAGAAGCTGTGCTTCCGCTGCCGTTAACTCACCAAAGTCCGCACGTGCTCGGCCAAAAGCACGGGCAGGCCCGAGTTGCCGCGGCAGGTGTTGTTGCGAATCATGTGTGTCACCAGGCATCCTTCAAGTTATAACGCCTCCCCCGACAAGCGAACAGGTTCGTGTAGGCGAGTCAAACTTTTCAGACAAAGGCGTATCGCATCGCGCGTGTGCTCTCACATGCTGGGCAGCCTTCCCGCACCCTAAGCCAGAAATTCTAACGCAGGTTCCGCGAGCATGCCCTCTTCCTGTAGCTCGTGCGTCTGCATCACTCTAAGTATAGCTGAAAGTGCCCGAGGGCAGAGGCGAGAGTGCCGTTGGGGGGCGCGGTGAGGGGATTTCGGGCGGCTTATGATCGGGCTTCGGTGAAGGGCGACGGCCCATCGCGCAGGCGATTGAGTGCGGGAAATGCTCGGGCGCGATGGCGGAAGGGTTCGTTGTCGATTTCACCTATGGCGGGGCGGCGGCGTCGAGTTGGATGGAGGGGCGCCTGAGCGGAGCGCGTGGAGCGCGCTCAAGCTGAGCGGGAAGCCGAAGGCGCGGATCACGGCGTGGCGGTGCGAGCGATGCGGGTTTTTGGAGCATTATGCCCTCGCAAAGCCCGGAACCGGCCCGGAGGCGGCGCAGCGCAGGCAAGCGATGACAATTTTGGCGATCTGCCTGGGGGCCGTGATGCTGTTTCTGGGGTAGTGGTGCTGCTGCAGCCTTGAGCGCGGGCGGACTCCCCCTCTCCCCAACCCCTCTCCCGCAGAGGGGAGAGGGACTTTAGGGCGTTACCGCTTAGAGGGCGGGCTGGCGGGTGCGGGTGGCGGTGTGGCCGCCGTAGCGGTGGAGCAGGTCCTGCGCCCCGTCGTAGGACAGGCCCGCGTCGCCGGTGTCGATCGAGACGAAGGTGGCGCCTTCGTTGATCCGGCCTTCGTAGTAGGACGCGTCTTCCTTCGACACGCCGTGCTTGGTGAGGAGGCCGGAAAGGCCGCCGAACGCGCCGCCGGCAAGGGCGCCGATGCCGGCCGCTTCGGGAACCGCGGACGCGGCGATCGCGCCGGCTGCGGCGAGCGGGCCGACGCCGGGAATTGCAAGGGCCGCGATGCCGAGCAGGGTGCCGGCCGCTGCGCCGCCGAGCGCGCCCTTGACCGCGCCGCTGCCGTTGACCTCGTCGCCGCCGCCGTCATGGGTGGTGGTCTTGCCTTCGTCGCGGGCGATCACGGAAATGGCGTTGTCGCGGATGCCGGCGCTGCGGAGTTCGGACACGGCGCGCTCGGCCTCGTCGCGGCTGTCGAAAACGGCGGATGCAATGGCTTGGGTCATGTGAAGCAACTCCTACTGGATTACTGGGGGTGCGGCTTGGGGGCCGCGGGTGATCTAACTTGCAGGCAGGCGGGTCGATCCTCGCTCCGTCGCCTCCCGACTCGCTTCGTCGCGTAAGCCTGTTTGCGGCGGCGGAACGGGGTGCGATGGTGGCGCGGTGGACTTCACCCTGCGCCTTGCAACCGTTGCCGATGTGCCGGCCATGCACCGCATCCGGCTCTCGGCGCGCGAGAACCGGCTGAGCGATCCGGCATTGGTGCGAGAGGCCGACTATCTGCCGTTTGTGGCGCGCGGCGCGGCGTTTGTTGCGGAAGCGGACGGCGCCTTGCTCGGCTTTGCGGCGGCGGATGCGCCCGCGGGCAGCGTCTGGGCGCTGTTCGTCGCCCCGGCCGCCGAGGGGCGCGGCGTCGGACGGGCGCTGGAGCGGCGGCTGCTTGCCTGGGCGCGGGCCGAGGGGCTGAAGGGGCTGACCCTGACCACTGCGCCGGGAACGAGAGCGGCGGCGTTCTACCGGGCGGGCGGCTGGACGGAGACGGGCGTCACCGCCGCCGGGGAGCTGTGTTTCGCGCGGGCGGTGTAGGCGGGCGGGGGGGGGCGGGGCTAGAAGCTCATGTCCTCATAGACGCGGGAGACGTCGCCTCCCCATGCGCCGTGGAAGCGCTCCAGGAGCTGCTCGGCGGGGGTGAGGCCGCGGGCGACGATTTCGCGCAAGGGATCGAGGAAGCCCGATTCGTCGTCGCCGGCACCGTTGAAGCGGGCGCGGGCCCGGAGGCCGGCTTCGGAGATGGCGAGGATCCGGCGGGCAAGATCACGCAGCGTGCCGCCGTCCGGGGTACGGGTGGCGAGGCCGCGCTTCGGGACTTCGTCGCGGAGGCGCTGGCGTTCTTCGAGGGGCCAGTCCTTTACCTCGTCCCAGGCGGCGTCGAGCGCGGTCTGGTCGTAAAGCAGGCCGACCCAGAAGGCGGGAAGGGCGCAGATCTTGTTCCACGGGCCGCCGTCGGCGCCGCGCATTTCCAGGAAGCTCTTGAGGCGCACTTCGGGGAAGGCGGTGGACAGGTGATCGACGAAATCGGAGCGGCGCGGCCTCTCGCCGAGGAGGATGGAGAGCCTGCCGTCGAGGAAGTCGCGAAAGGACAGGCCGGCGGCGTCGAGGTAGCGGCCGTCGCGGTAGACGAAGTACATCGGCACATCGAGCGCGTAATCGAGATAGCGTTCGTAGCCGAAACCGTCTTCGAACACGAAGGGCAGCATGCCGGTGCGGTGGGGATCGGTGTCCGACCAGATGTGACTGCGATAAGAAAGGAAGCCGTTGGGCTTTGCTTCGGTGAACGGCGAGTTGGCAAACAAGGCAGTTGCGAGCGGCTGCAAGGCCAGGCCGACGCGGAATTTCTCGGCCATGTCCGCCTCGGATGAATAATCGAGGTTCACCTGGATCGTGCAGGTCCTCAGCATCATGTCGAGGCCAAGGGTTCCGACCCGCGGCATATGCCGCAGCATGATCGCGTAGCGGCCTTTCGGCATGATCGGCAGCTCGCCACGGGTTTTATCCGGCCACATT
>DASWMM010000241.1:0-4526 GCA_036399755.1 Allosphingosinicella sp. | reverse complement strand
CCCATACCCGCCAGCGACACCCCGGCATTGGCGAACCCGAACAAGGGGACGATTCCGAACGCCACCCAAGGCGCGATGCCATGCTCAAGCCGGTGCAGCGGCGAATGGGATGCATCGGGCGCACCGGGCGTGGGGATGATCGGAATGGTCATCGCCGCAAGCACGCCCGCGATCGTCGCATGCACGCCCGAGAGCAGCACCGCATACCAAAGCGCTCCGGCAAGCAGCAGATAGGGCCACAGCTTGATCACGCCGCTTATGTTGAGGATGTACATGGCCAGCACGATGCCGGCCGCGATGCCCAGCGCCAGCGTCTCGATCGACGCGGTGTAGGCAAGCGCGATGATCGCCACCGCCCCCATGTCGTCGACGATCGCCACCGTGGTCAGGAACAGCTTCAGCGAAGTCGGCGCCCGGCTGCCGAGCAGGGCCAGCACGCCGATCGCAAAGGCAATGTCGGTCGCCGCCGGGATTGCCCAGCCGTTGCGCAGCACCGGCGCGCCGCCGCCGACGACCAGCAGGTAGATCAAGGCCGGCACCGCCATGCCCGCCGCCGCCGCCACGGCGGGCAGCCGCCGCCGCTCCCAGCTACCCAGCTGCCCATCCACGAACTCGCGCTTGATCTCCAGCCCGACGAGCAGGAAGAAGATCGCCATCAGTCCGTCGTTGATCCACAGATGCGCGCTCATCGGCCCGAGCTTGGGCGTAAGCACCGGCCCCACCGGATCGTGCAGCAGGTGGTGGTAAAGATCGTAAAGCGGGCTGTTGGCGACGATCAGCGCCAGCGCCGCCGCGGCCATCAGCAGCACGCCCCCGGCCGCTTCGGACGCCAGAAAGCGCCGCAACGCCGAAAACGGCCCGTTCCTCGTCGAAGCGTCGGTCATCGCGCCGGTCTTAGCCGCCGGGCGCGCGCGATGGAAACCCCCGAAGCCCCGGGCGTTCCCCCGGGCATGGACGCCCCCGCCGCCGCTTCGCCCGCGCTTGCCCACTCGCTTCCGCACGCGGTGGAGCCCTCAGGCGACCCAAGTCTCGCCGCCCTGCTCGGTCACGCCGAACGCGAGCGCCCCGCCCTCGACGCCGCCTTGCTCCGCTCCGGCGCGCTCCTCTTCCGCGGCTGGCGCGATCAAAGCCTCGAAGACTTCAACGCCTTCGTCACCGCCTTCTCGGGCTCGGAGGAGCGCTTCGGCTATGCCGGCGGCGCCTCGCCCCGCAAGGGCCTCGGCGGCAAAGGCCTCTACAGTTCCACCGAATATCCGCCCTCCATGTGGCTCTCCCTGCACAACGAGCTGTCCTACGCCGGCGTCCAGCCGCGCCGCTTGTTCTTCTTCTGCCAAATCGCGCCGGAAAGGGGCGGCGAGACCACCCTCGCCGACAGCCGCCACATCCTCTCCGCACTCGACCCCGGCCTTGTCTCCGAATTTCGAGAGCGCGGCCTGCGCTACATCCGCAACCTCTCGCCACTCGGGGGCAGCGGCTACGGCTGGCCCGACGCTTTCGAAACCGGCGACCCCGCCGAAGCCGTCTCCCGCGCCCGGACCATCGGCGCCGACGTAGAATGGCGCCCCGGCGGCGTCCTCCGCGTCAGCCAGAACCGCCCCGCCACCGCTTTTCATCCCGAAACGCGAGAGGAAGTCTGGTTCAACCAGGCCGACGGCTTCCACCCCACCGCCCTCGGCCCCGCTGCTTACGCCGAACAGATCGCGCTTTGCGGCAGCGAGGAAGACTTCCGCCTCAACGTCACCTTCGCCGACGGCGCCGCAATCCTGCCGGCCGCGTTAGCGCACATCCGCGAAACCCTATCGGCGCAAACCCTCCGCCACCGCTGGCAACAAGGCGACATCCTTGCCTTGGACAACCTCCTCGCGGCCCACGGCCGAGCCCCATTCGAAGGTCCGCGCAAGATCGCGCTAGCAATGACCTGACCCGCCTCACCCGTTGCAGGCGCAGCCCTTGCCCTTGTGGCAGGTCTTGCTGCGCGCGATGCAGCTGTCGCCGCACGCCTTGCCGGCCGAGCAGGTCTTGCAGCAGCCGCCGCGCGCGAGGCCTTCGGCGGCCACCGCGCAGGGGCTGAGCGACGCCGGCCCAGCGGCGAGCAACAGGGCCGCAAGGGCGAACAGCGCCCGCCTCACGGGCGGCACCCCAGTTCGGCGTCGAGCGAGGCGAAGTTTTGCCGCCCGGCGCGCGGGAACAGCACCAGCAAGGCCCGCTTCTCGATCTCGGCGATCGGCCGCCGCATGTCGCAATGGTTGGCGTTCTTGGGCGTCTCCTGCTCGAAGATGAAGCTCGACGCACGCGTCCGCCCGCCGCTCTCCACCGCCACCACTTTCCAATAGCCGGACGGCAGCCGGTGCGGCTCGTCGGCTTTCGGCAAGGTTCCGATCGGCCGCTCGTAAAGCGGTCCGGTGAGCACATAGACCGTCGGGGAGCCCGCGCCCTTCGCCAGCGCCCGCTCGGCATTTTCAAGCCGCACCCAGCTGCCCTGGTTCAGTTCGGACTTTTGCGGCGTGATGTTCGCCAGGTAATTCGTCTCCGCCGCCTGGGGCGTTCCCGAAAGGCTGGCAAGCGGCGCTTGGTGCCCGCGGTCGATCTTGAGCGCCACCGGGGCAGCGTCGTAATCGGCCGGCTCCAGCGTTTCGTCGGCGCCGAGCCACGGTTCGGGCTTCCACACCCGGCCCTCGCCTTTGCCGATCGACGCCTTGGTGACGCGGTAGGCGACCCAGTCGGCGAACTTGGTGAGGTCGTTGGACGACAGCGAATAGATTTCGCGCACCACCAGGTCGTTGGTGCTTGCCGTGCCGCTGGGGCAGCCGTGCAGGCAGTGAAAGGTGTGGATCTCGGCCCGCGCCACCCGCGCCGCCGTCTCCGCCGCCTCGGCGGCTTCCGGCGACAGGACCGCTGGCGCAACTGCTGCGGCCTCTGCCGCCTCGCCCGGCTGTTCCTGAGCAAGCAAGGCTGCCGGCGCAGCCATGAACGCCGCCGCGAGTGCGAACCGGACGATGTGATAATGCATATATGTTCCTCCCCCAGCGAGAGGCTGGGCGCGATCAGCACTCAAGTCGCGCCCATGTCGGTCCGTTATGGGGCTAAAAGTCACCGTATTGCTTCGGACCTGGTCCGTTTCGGATGTGAACCGGGAATCGGGCGCGGAGGCTTGCCAGAGGCTCCGCCAAATCGGATGATGTCGCATCCGATACGGAGTCGTTGTGGATTGGGGTGGGCCCATTCTGACGAGCCTCGACGTGGTGATGCGAGAGGCGGCGTTGTTCGCCGCGGCGGGGTTTGTTGTCCTCGGCGCGGGCGATTTGCTCGTCGATGCGAGATGGCTGCTGCGACTGCTAGGAGCCTACCACAAGCTTATTTCAAGGACGGTCGTCCGGGTGAACCCAACCATTAGGCGGGGCGTATTCGGGTGGGCGGAATATCGTACGATGCCCCTGCTTCATGACCGCGGCGGGGAGTGCGCAGTCATCAAGGTGCCTCGCTTTGAGCTTCACGCGTCCGTGACAGAGATCTGCCAGATGCTTTGAAGGAGCCCGGCCGGGCGGCACGACGTTGATAATCCGCTTGTTAGGGAAACGAAGCTTAAAACGCTTCACGGTCGCTGCCTGATCGGTATCGGCGGTCACGAGGAACGCAACATCATACAGATCATCGAAGGCGTCCTCCATGATCGAAAGGGCGACATTGATGTCAGTCTCTTTCTCGCGTGGTTGCTGCCACGTGTGCGGGCAGTTGCGACATGACATAGGCTCCGTCGTGGTATGCCCGAGTTGGGTCACCACACCAACAAGGGCCGAGGCTTGAACGAAGGCCTCGTGACGCACCCGCTTGCCGTGATCCCCGGGGAAGTAAGCGCTGCAGAACGCAACCCTCGTCAGAGACGTAGCATGCCCCTTGCAGATTAGCTCGCCAAGCTTCCAGAAGTTGCACCACTTCAGGTGCGGTTCGTTCAGCTCGTCTATCGCATGATAGAGATTGAACCCGTCATAGTAGACTGCACCACGCACGTAGATACCCCTTGACAATAGCTTGCAGACGGCATAGGTGCGCAAACGCAACGCCGCATGGTGCGCCCAGCGGCCCGCCCCGGGGACCACGGTCTCCGGGGCTTTTTCATTTTGCGCCGCATATGCGGCTTGAATTGTAGCTTCGTCCGTGCGTATCTCGCGTTGCTTGGGAGCGAGTTGACGCATTGCCGAAGCTCGATCACCACGGAGGCCGGTCCTTTAGCGAGGGCCGGCTTTCCTAATTTCCGCTGCGCCGATGATCATACGCAGCAGCATTCCTTGTGAACAAATCTCCTTCGACGATGGCATATACGCCGCGCGAGGCATGCCCGCAAGCCCCAATCACAACTTTTCCTGAACTCAGTAGATTTCGAGTGATTTATCACGGGTAATCTGATAGGTGGCTAACAACCACTCAGGAGAAGGCACGAATGGAAATCGGCGAAACCCGCGCGCGAAGAGAGCGAAGCCCCTCTTATCCGTTTATCCCATTAGAGAAGGCCATTGACCGCGCAGACG
>DASWMM010000240.1:0-2009 GCA_036399755.1 Allosphingosinicella sp. | reverse complement strand
GTGGCGCAAGGTCAAGGTGCCCGGCCACGCCGAAGAGGTGCTGAAGGCGGCGCAGGCGCTGCCCTGACGCGCATGCGCCCCAACCTCCACCCGCGCCTGGTCAACGGCCGCTTCGGCGATCCCGGCCTGTTCGTGGACATGCTCCACCGCAGGGACGCACTGCTGTTCGACATCGGCGACGTCTCGCCGCTGTCGGCGCGGGACCTGCTGCGCGTCGGCCACCTGTTCGTCAGCCACACGCACATCGATCATTTCATCGGCTTCGACCGGCTGCTGCGGCTTGTCGTCGGGCGCGAGAAGCGGATCGACATGGTCGGACCCGCCGGGTTTGCCGATCGGGTGCACCACAAGTTGCAGGCTTATGCGTGGGATCTGGTCGACCGCTACGACGCCGACCTGGTGTTCGAGGTCACCGAACTGCATGAAGGCGGCGCCACCTCGCGCGCGCGCTTCAGCTTCAAGGCCGCCTTCGCGCGGGAAGAGCTTGGCGAGGGGCACGCGAAGGACGGCGTGGTAACGCGCGGCGACGGCTTCGAAGTGCGCGCGGCGGTGCTGGAGCATCACGGCCCCTGCTTGGGCTTCGCGGTAACCGAGCCGCTCCACGTCAACATCTGGAAGAACCGGCTGGACGAACGCGGCTGGGCGGCAGGCGCATGGCTGCAGCCGCTCAAACAAGCAGTGCTGGACGGACGCGGCGACGATTGGCCGCTCGCCCTACCCGATGGCGGCACGGCGGCACTCGGCGATTTGCGCGACCTGCTGAGCGTCGGCCCGGGCCAGAAGATCGCCTACGTCACCGACGTCGCCGACACGCCCGGCAACCGTGCCCGCATCGCCGAACTCGCCCGGGGGGCCGACACCCTGTTCATCGAAAGCTGCTTCGCCGCGGCCGACGTGGACCAAGCGCGCGCCCGCCGCCACCTCACCACGGCCGCCGCCGGCGAGATCGCCCGCGCCGCCGGTGCGCGGCGGGTCGAGCCCTTCCACTTCTCCCCGCGCTACGAAGGCGAGGAAGAGCGGATGCTCGGCGAGGTCGCGCACGCGTTCGCTTCCGGACGCCCCGCCTGTCCGCCGCCGGACGAAGCGGCCGCCCAGCACGGCTAAGCCGCTGATTTGCAAGGCGCAGCGCCGTGGCGCGCTTCTTGCCTCCACCAAAGTAAAACAAGGAGAATGTAAGTGGGCGTGAGGCTGCGGGCGGGCGCGATTGCGGGTTTGCTATTGTGTTGTGCGGGCCCTGCTTTGGCGCAGGAGGCCGGGGTGGGCGGCCGCACCGTCTACCAGGCCGCCTACTTCACCGCCTTCTCGCCCTCCAACGCGCTCGAACTGGTGCAGCGCGTGCCCGGCTTCAGCCTCGAGCTCGGCAGCCAGGACGTGCGCGGCTTCGGCCAGGCGGCAGGCAATGTGGTGATCAACGGTCAGCGGCCAAGCTCCAAGAGCGACACGCTGGAAACCATCCTCGCCCGCATCCCCGCAAGCCGGGTGGCGCGGGTCGAGGTCGGCTCGGGCGACCTGTTCGGCTCCGAATTCTCCGGCAAGCCGCAGGTGCTCAACCTCATCCTCACCGCCGAGGGTGGCGTCGCCGGCACCGCCACAGCGACGCTCCGCCGGGATTTCTCCGGCCAGCTCACCCCCGAAGGCAATGTCTCGGCGCTCTACCGGCGCGGCGCTTCGTCGTTCAACGTCTCGGCCGGCTACAACAACGGCCACTTCCCCGAAGAGGGGAGCGACACGATCACGGCCGTGCCGGGCGGCGCGCTTGTCGAATTCCGCCGCAAGTACAACGACACCAGCGAACGTGAGGCCTTCCTTACCGGAAGCTGGGAGCACAATGGCGGCCCAAACCGCACCGCCCACGCCAACTTCCGGGTGGCCGACGCGCGCTTCACCCTGTTCCAGACCAACAACGTCTTCCCCGCCAGCGGCGTCGAACGCGACGACCGGCTGAGCCAGGAACAGGATCGCCGCGACTACGAAATCGGCGCCGACATCACCCGCCCGTTCCTGAGCGG
>DASWMM010000239.1:0-15432 GCA_036399755.1 Allosphingosinicella sp. | reverse complement strand
CCTCGGCTTTCCAAGCCTTGGGCGGCGCGGTTCATTTAGAAGAAGGTTTTCGGGCCCATGAAGGCGCTGATGAAGACCACCAAGTCCGCAAGTGCGGCCGAGGTGGAGAAGAAGTGGATTTTGATCGACGGCGACGGTCTGGTCGTCGGACGGGTCGCCTCGATCATCGCGAACATCCTGCGCGGCAAGCACAAGGCGCTGTTCACGCCGCATGCCGACATCGGCGATCACGTGATCGTGATCAACGCCGACAAGGTGCGGTTCACGGGCAAGAAGCTCAACGACAAGATCTATTACCGCCACACCGGCTATGCCGGCGGCATCAAGGGCGTGACCGCGGGCAAGGTGCTCGAGGGCCGCTTCCCCGAGCGTGTGCTTGAGAAGGCGGTTGAGCGCATGATCCCGCGCGGCCCGCTCGGCCGTGAGCAGATGCGTCACCTCCACCTCTACAATGGCACCGAGCATCCGCACGGCGGCCAGAACCCCGAAACCCTCGATGTCGCGGGCATGAACCGCAAGAACAAGGTGGGCGCGTAATGTCCGACAATCGCCAGTCCCTTTCCGATCTCGCCAACCTGACCGGCGCGCCCGAGGCCCCGGCTCCGGCCGCTCCCGCCGACGCGCCTGCGCAGGCAGATGCCGCTCCCGAGGCTGCCGACGAGGCTCCGGCCGAGCCGGATACCGATGGCCGCTCCACCCAGGGTCCGCAGATCCAGGCGGTGCTTCGCGAGCAGCAGCTCGACAAGCAGGGCCGCGCTTATGCAACCGGCCGCCGCAAGGACGCCGTTGCCCGCGTGTGGCTGAAGCCCGGTTCCGGCAAGATCATCGTCAACGGCCGCGACCAGACGGTGTATTTCGCCCGTCCGACGCTTCGCCTCGTCATCAACCAGGTGTTCGACATCACCGAGCGCCGCGATCAGTATGACGTGATTGCAACCGTCAAGGGTGGCGGCCTTTCCGGCCAGGCCGGCGCGGTTCGCCACGGCATCTCGACGGCGTTGACCCGCTACGAACCGACGCTTCGCACCACGGTGAAGAAGGCCGGCTTCCTGACCCGCGATCCGCGCGTCGTGGAGCGCAAGAAGTACGGCCGCGCCAAGGCACGCCGCAGCTTCCAGTTCTCGAAGCGCTAAAATCTATCGCCTCGAAGTGGTACTTCGAGGCGGGCAGAAAAAAAGAGAGGGCCGTCCTTTGGGGCGGCCCTTTTCTTTTGCAAATGCCAGCAGCCAGGCTTTAAGTTCCGCGTCTAAACAGAGGGTTGAGCAATGTCGTTTGCGCTGAGGCAGTTGTCGAAGGAAGAACGCGGAGCGCTGATAGGACGACTATGGCAACGGCAAAACGGTCAGTGCTACATTTCTCAACTGCCTATCGATCTGCAACTCCATGACGGCTCGCTCGACATAGATCATATCATCCCAACGCGGGATAACGGCGCAGACGCGGAGGAGAATTGGGCGCTCACCTTTTCGAGCTTCAACCGCAGCAAGCAAGCCGCGGATTTGAGGGTCGCCCGCATTCTAGCGCGGTGGAGTGCCATTCGGGATACCGTGAGCGATGTTCGAGGTGCAAACCTGGGCCATGTGCTGATGGACTCCAACGGATCCAAATATCCCCTGCCGCTTATCATTGAGAGTGAACGAGTCCGGTACAGCCTGCCGCACGTCGGCAAGGTGGAGGCGCGGGAAGCACCCCTGTTCACCGACACGCTGTCGGGCATGCGCTCGGTATTTTTGACGCTGCCGATCGAATATCTTTTCCACGACGACAAGTTGAACCCGCGCTCCATAGGTTCAAACTTGCGAGGTCTTCTGGAGGAGTTCTTCAAAAAACGGCCGCAGCTTCACGTCCCCCTTGGATGGGTCGATTGCAAGGAGAAGGGAGGACCGCGCGTGCGCCTGTTCGATGGGCAGCACAAAGCAGCCGCCCAAGTGCTACTGGGCGTACGTACCCTTCCGGTCAGGATCTTCATCGATCCCGACCCCGATGCGTTGCTGACGGCCAACACAAACGCCGGCACCGTTTTGCGCCAAGTGGCCTTTGACAAATCTACGCAGCGGCACCTCGGCGCGCGAATTCTATGGGACCGGGTGGAGCGGTTCCGCGCGGATCGCACGCACCCGGCCGATTATGAGAGCTTCACCGAGCAACAGTTGGTGGACCATTTCAAAGGCGAGCAGGCGTCAATCCGGAAGTACATCCTCGATGCGCAGCGTACGGCTATCACCGACCACGCAGATAACAAACTGCGGGACTATATCGAGTCCGCGGGAAAGTCGGCCGATCGGCCCTTTTCGTACAGTGCCATCGAAAAGGCGGTGTATTCCCAGTTCATATACGGGGGTATGCTCGACACGCCCTGGAACCACCAGGAAGATGTGGGTGAGAACCCACGGACGCTCGAGCGCGAGCAGCTGGTACGCTTGCTCAACCTCGTCGCGGACAAAATCTATATCGGCCAGTATGATCTGGAGGCCGGGGGGGCAAAAATTGAGAGCCGGGTGCAGAAAGGCGAGGCAATCGATGACAACCACCTCCGCGCGCATCGCATGGCACGCGAAGAGATCTTGAGTGCTTGGATCGGCAAGATCAGGACCATTGCGCAGCTAAGCTTCACCACCAACAATCTGCCCTTTTATGCGGACCGTCCGCTGCAACGTCCCTTTCCGGAAACGCTTTGGACGAACCTGGAGAATTACCTCGTCAACCTGGCGCGGCTGCCGCTTTGGCGCGACCATGGCATTTCGAACACCGTGTTCGGTGGGAAACAGGGCACAGGGTTCTGGCGCGAGGTCTTCGAGACGGGAACCGCGCCGAATGGAACTGCAGTACTTCCCCCCGGCGGGCTTAACCTGATGGTGATGATGCAGACTCCGAGCTAGCGAGCAAGGGAGACGAAGCCATGATAACACCGATCTCCCCGCCGCGCGCTGGCCCGAGCTGTTCGCGGCCTGGATGCGCAAGAACGGCGGCTGATCGCCCGCGTAATCAGCCGTTGATCGTCTGCATCCCCGCCGCGTGGTAGCGGTCTCCGGCGGCGGCGCCGGGCGGAAGAATGGCGTCGATGCGGGCCAAGTCTGCGGCGCCGAGGGTGACCTCGAGGGCGCCGATATTGTCGTCGAGCCAGCGGCGGCGCTTGGTGCCCGGGATCGGGATAATGTCGTCGCCCTGGGCAAGCACCCACGCCAAAGCGAGCTGGGCGGCGGTACAGCCTTTCTCCGCCGCCATCGCCTCGATCTCGCGGACGAGCGCGATGTTCTTGTCGAAGTTATCGCCCTGGAAGCGCGGGTGGCGGCGGCGGGTGTCGTCTTCGGGGAAATCGTCCGGGCTCTGGAACTGGCCGGTGAGGAAGCCGCGGCCGAGCGGGCTGTAGGCGACATAGGAAATGCCGAGTTCGCGCACCGCGGGCAGTAGCTCCGCCTCAGCATCCCGGCTCCACAGCGAATATTCGGTCTGGAGGGCGGCGATCGGGTGCACCGCATGGGCCCGCCTTACCGTGTCCGGCGCCGCCTCGCTGAGGCCGAGGAAGCGCACTTTCCCCTCCTCCACCAGCCGCGCCATCGCGCCCACGGTATCCTCGATCGGTACATCGGGATCAACGCGGTGCTGGTAATAGAGGTCGATCGTCTCGATGCCGAGCCGGGTCAGGCTCGCCTCACAGGCCGAGCGGACATAATCGGGCGTTCCGCACACGCCGCCGAAGCTGCCGTCGGCGCCGCGCACGTTGCCGAACTTGGTGGCCAGGAACACGCGGTCGCGGCGGTCGGCGATGGCGCGGCCGATCAGTTCCTCGTTGCGGCCGACGCCGTACATGTCG
This sequence comes from Allosphingosinicella sp., assembly GCA_036399755.1. Classification (GTDB taxonomy): domain Bacteria; phylum Pseudomonadota; class Alphaproteobacteria; order Sphingomonadales; family Sphingomonadaceae; genus Allosphingosinicella. The sequence continues at coordinate 11,618 of DASWMM010000239.1, read as the reverse complement.
GCGGTGTCGAGAAAGTCGATGCCGCGCTCCAGCGCGTGGTGAATGGTGGCGATCGATTCGGCGTCATCGCCGTTGCCGTAGAATTCACTCATCCCCATGCAGCCGAGGCCGATGGCCGACACCTCCGCACCGCTTCCACCCAGACGCCGCCGCTCGACCATGTTCAAAACTCCTCGCCGCTCGTGAGCTCGAAACAACGAGGGTCCGGCGCGAGGGTTGCGAAGCTAAAGCGCGAGTTTCAGGAAAGGCACCGCCGCGGTCGGCCGGAGCACGATCGCCTGGCCCGCCGCCGCCTGGAAGATCTCGCCGTCGAGAATGACGTCCGAGCGATCCCCCTCGATCCGGATTTCGTCGCCTTGTTCCAGGTGAACGCCGCGCAGGCGGGTACCCCCAAGCTTGCCCCGGATGGCGGCAATGAAGGCGCGAAACACCGCGGGCACGCTGCGCTCGATGACCAGGAGCTGCATCGCGCCGGTCCGCGCATCGGCTCCGGGCATCGTCCCTTTCAGGAGCAGCCGCTGCAGGGTCGTCACCATCATGAAGGCGAAGCGGCCGCTAAGCTCGCCATGCTTCAGCACCGAGATGCGCAGCGGCTGGGGCGGGCGCGGCAGGAAGCTGACGCTTCGCCCGATTGCCAGCGCGAGAATCCCGAGGATCAGCGCCAGCGCATGCGCAACGCCGTTGGGAAGGCCGAGCGGATATAAGGTGTGACGGCAATAGAGCATCACGTCGGCAAGCCCGGCGCCGCCAAGAAACATGCCGAGCACCGGCTTACCGTCCGCGGTTCCGCCCGACAACGCGATAAGCTCGCGCCGGACGATGTGCGGGGCGAGATCGGCGCGAGCGAGCTCCAGAACCCGCTCAAGGGCGGCGATCGGATCGCCCTCGGCGCCGAGATCGAGGGCGATGAGGTTGGTCTTGCCGTTGGGCAGCACCGCGACCGGCGGCGGATTGGCGCCGAAATGGCCGCCGTTGATCATTTCGGTCAACGTCGCCTGCACGGTTCCATCGCCGCCGTTGATCACCAGCACCTTGGGGTTCACGCGGGCAATGGTGCGCAGCGCAGCGCCGACCTGGTCCGCTGCTTCCACTTCGTAATGGAAGATGTCCTTATGCTCGGCGCAAAAGGTGCGGATGCGGGGCAGAAGCGCACGATTGCCGGTGGAGCGCGGATTGGAAAGAAGGGCGACGCGGGCCATGTTCAGCCGCCTGCCGAGGCGGTCGCGGGGGCGGCGCGGGCATTCGGCACCAGCATGAAAGAAAGGGCAAATCTCAACATCGACGCTCGACTCCGAAACTTTCGCACTGTGCCGCGCCGCGCCGTTGGCGCCGATACGCTGCGCCCCTTGAACCTGTGGCTATGGCGAGCGGTTGCGGCCAAATTGTGGTCGGAATTGAACCAAAGGCCAATCGCCCGCGGCGAACGGCACAATCGGGTGACCGTCAGCGCAAGCCGTTCTATAGGCGGTCGCAGTAACCGGCGGACCTGCCGCCGGCGTCTTCCCACAAGGGGACGGCGGCAGCAGCATCGGGACGTGACGCTTTGACCATCGCCAGGCTGACCGACCGTTATCTGGCGCGTTTGATCTTCGTGCCCCTGGTTGCAACGCTGACACTGGCGGCGATGCTGCTCATTCTCGACAAGATGCTGCGCTTGTTCGATTTCGTGGTCAGCGAAGGCGGGCCGGTCGACGTCGTCTGGAAGATGCTGGCCAACCTCATTCCCGAATATCTGGCGCTCGGCATCCCGATCGGGCTGCTGCTCGGCATCCTGCTCGCCTTTCGCAAGCTTGCGCTTTCGTCCGAGCTCGACAGCCTTCGCGCCGTGGGACTCGGTTACACGCAATTGCTTCGTGTGCCGTTCCTGTACGCGATTGCGCTGATGGGGATGAACCTCGCCATCGTCGGCTTCGTCCAGCCTTATGCCCGTTACGCCTATGAGGAGCTGCGCTTCGACCTTCGCTCCGGCGCGCTCGGCGCGTCGATCAAGGTCGGCGAGTTCACCAACCTTGGACGCCGGATGACGCTGCGGGTGGAGAAGAGCGAGAATAAGGGCCGCCTGCTGCACGGCGTGTTCGCGCGAGTGGAGACAAAGGACGGCAAGACGCTGGCGGTGACCGCCGACCACGGCACGTTCCTGGCCACCGACGATCCCGACATGATCATCCTGCGCCTGTCCAACGGCCGGCTGGTTCATAATGCACCGAGTTACAAGGCACCGCGGGTGCTGAGCTTCAAGGCGCACGATCTCCCCATCGACCTGCCGGCGATCGAAAATTTCCGCGGCCGCGGGCGCGGCGACGAGGATGAACTGACCATTCCCGAGCTCGTCCGCTATGGCCATTCGGAGAGGCTGCCGCCCAAGACCCAGGCCGCGATCCGCGCCAATTTCCATTATCGCCTGGTGGAGGTGGTGATAATGCTGCTGGTGCCGCTGCTTGCGGTGGCGCTTGCCGTGCCGCCCAAGCGCAGCACGTCGGGCCTCGGCATCTTCCTCTCGATCGCGATCGTGGTGACCTACCACAAGGTCAATCAATATGCCGAGCAGATGGGCGCGCAGGGGCGGATCGATCCGATCATTGCCCTATGGGCGCCGTTTGCTGTGTTCGCGGGCTTGATCTTCTGGATGTACTGGACGCTGGCCTACAAGCCGGGCGGACAGCCGATCGGCGCGCTTGAACGGGCCTTCTCGAAGCTCGGCAAGTTCGTCGGCCGGGTTGTACGCGTCGGCGGGCGGCGCCCCGCCGCGGAAGCAGCGGCGGCCGAATGATCAACCTGAGCTTCTTCCCGTCCAAGCGCCTCGCCTGGTACATGGCGAAGCTGTTCCTGACGCGCAGCCTGGCCGTGCTCGCGGCCCTGGTCGTGATCCTGATGACGCTCGATCTGCTCGGCGAATCCGGCAAGATCCTGCGCGTCGAGGGCAATGGCGATGCCGAGCTGTGGCGCTATGTGGGCTTGCGCATTCCCCAGCTCGTTTCGCGCTTTCTGCCGTTCGCGGTGCTGCTCGGCACGCTGATCTCGCTCGCCACCCTCAATCAGAACAGCGAAATCGTGAGCATGAAGGCGGCGGGCATTTCCGCGCACCAGATTATCGCGCCGCTGATCGTCGCCAGTCTGGGCGTCGCGGCGCTGACCTTCCTGTTCAACGAACGGGTGGTGACCCGCGCCACCGCCACCCTGGCGGCATGGGAGAAGGTCGAATACGGTCCGGTGCCCAAGGACAGCGGGGTCACGCCCAACGTCTGGGTGCGCTTCGGCGACGACCTGATCGTCACCAAGGAGGTGCGCGGCACGGGCGCGGCGACGCGGCTGAGCGGAGTCACGATCCACGACCGCGACTGGGAAACGCTGCAGGGCATCGTTGAGGCCAAAACCGCCCGTTTCGTGGGCGGCGAATGGGAACTGCGGGATGTGACGATCTTCGACGTGCGCACCGGCACGCTCTCAAGGGCTGCTCTTTACCGTTATGGCAAAGGCCTCGACCCGACCCAGTTCACCCTCGCCAAGGTCAATCCGGACGAGGAGACGATTGGTGCCCTGCGCAGCGCGATTGGCCAACTGAAGGGCGCCGGACGCGACACCGCCGACCTCGAAACCGGCCTTTGGCACAAATTTTCGGGGCCGTTGTCGGCGGTGCTGATGCCGCTCCTTGCCGCCGTTGCCGCCTTTGGGCTGGCGCGCTCGGGGCAGCTTTTCCTCCGCGCAATCGCCGGCATGGCGCTCGGCTTCGCCTATTTCGTGGCGGACAATTTCGCGCTGGCGATGGGCAATCTTGGCGCTTACCCGCCGCTGCTCGCCGCCTGGGCGCCATTCGCCTTGTTTCTGCTGATCGGCGAAACCGTGCTGGTGCGGACCGAAGAGTGATCGGAATTCCACCGGCCGAGCCGGCCGTCAGCCGCCGCGACGTGGCGCGCGGCGCCGGTCTTGCCGGCCTCTCTCGCTTGTCCTCCCTGATCGAAGCGGTGGCCCAGCCGGTCTACACCTGGCTGTTCGGCCTCGCCACCTACGGCCTCTATGTCGCGCTTTGGGGGGCGGTGAACCTGCTGTCCAACATCGTCGACCTGTCGATGACCAGCGCGCTGCAGCGCATCGTCCCCGCCGAGGACGACGAGCCCCGCATCCTGGCCCTTGTCAAGACGGCCTTCCTGGTCGCGCTCACCCCTGCCATCCTCGCCGCCGCCCTGATCTCGTGGCAGGCGGATTGGGTCGCCTCCTGTTTCTCCGCCGCGCCGGAGGACAGGGCGACGCTTGCCACCGCCGTGGCTTTGTTCGCCTGGGCGCTTCCGCTCTGGACCTTTGTGGAAGTCTCCACCTCCGCCGCCCGCGCTCGCCGCGCCTTTGGGCCGGAGATCCGCTTGCGGTTGTTCTGGGAGCAGATCGCGCGCGTCATTTTCGCGCTCGGCTTCTTTGTCGCGGGCGCGGGCAATCTCGGCCTCGTGGCCGCCCACCTGTGCTCGCTTGCGCTGACCGCCCTGCTTTGCCTGCGCCTGGTCGCGCGCTATTACGATTTCGGCCTGCTCGTCCGGGCGCCGCTGTCGCGCGCGTGCCTGCGCCTGCTTCTACCGACTGGGATTGCCCTCCTCCCCGCCAACGTCTCGCGACGCCTGCTGATCGACGCGCCGCCATTGGTTCTCAACCTGATGCTGGCTGGATCGGCGGGCGCGTTATCCGCAGGCTTGTTCGAGATCGCGCGCAAGATCTCCACCGTGCCGCTCGCCGTCCGCCAGGCATTTCAATACGTCATGGCGCCGCTTTCCTCGGCCCAGGCCAAGGCGGACAGAAGCCAGATCGCGCCGCTTTATTCCTTCGCCAGCCGGGTCTCGACGGCTTTGGTGGTGCCGCTCGCGGGGTTCCTGATCTTTGCCGGAACCGACATCCTCAGCGTGTACCGAGACGGTGCCAAGGCAGCCTTGCCGCTCCTCTACATCCTGGTCGCGGCGCGCGGCATCGAGGCGATCGTCGGGCCGGCGACTCCGATCGTGGAGATGGTCGGGCACCGGGTTCTGCCCTTGCTCAACAGCCTGATCGGGGTGTTCCTGTGGGGCGTGCTGACGATCGTGCTGGTGCCGCGCTTCGGTGCGCTTGGCATGGCGATCTCGGTTGCCGTCGCCACCGTCGCCACCGCTTATGCCGCCGTGCTCGAGCTCCGCCGCAGCGACAACCTCTGGCCGTTCGAGCGGCGGCTGTTCCAGGGCCTCGGCATTGCGCTATTTGGCGTGCTGCTGATGGCGGGCGCGGAGTGGCTGCTGAACGGACCAGTGCGCTTTGCCCTGGTCGCCGTCTTGTGGGCGATCACGAGCTGGTGCGCGCTCCGCTTCGGGCTTGTACGGGGAGACCGGGAAGCGCTGGGCGGCCTCTCGCGGAAGCTGCGCCTGATCTAGACGGGCTCGGTTCAGGCCGGACGGAACTGCATCGCCAGGCCGTTCATGCAATAGCGCTTGCCGGTCGGCTTGGGGCCGTCGTCGAACACGTGGCCCAAGTGTCCACCGCAGCGGCGGCAATGGACTTCGGTGCGCGCCATGAACATCATTCCGTCCTTGCGGGTGCGCACCGCATTGGTGATCGGCGCGTAGAAGCTCGGCCAGCCGGTGCCGCTCTCGAACTTCGTCGCCGAGCTGTAGAGCGGCAGCGCACAGCCGGCGCAGACATAGGTGCCGCGGCGATGCTCCTTGTTGAGCGGGCTGGTGCCGGCGCGCTCGGTAACTTCCTCGCGAAGCACGCCGTAGCGCTGGGGTCCGAGCATTTTCTTCCACTCGGCCGGCGTGCGGGTGACCTGAAACCGCTCGGCGGCCTGTGCGGCGGCGGCGGGCGCCAGGCTGACAAAGGCGGCGGTGGTGAGAAAAGACCGGCGGGACAGGCTCATTCAAACTCTCCTGGGAAGGGGTGCAGGCGCCGCGCACGCCCGGGAAGGCAACGGCGCGGCGCCTGCAGCGGGTCAGCCCGGAAGCGACACCGCATTCGTAACATGGATAACGCCGTTCGACTGCATGACATCGCCCTGGATCACGGTTGCCGTGCCGCCCTTGGCATCGGTGAGGACGATGTTACGCCCGTTCATGCGCGCGGTAAGCGTTCCACCCTGAACGGTGGTAAGACGAGCGCTGCCGCCGCCATTGCGGATCGCCGCCATCAGGTCCGCCGCGGTCATCCGGCCCGCCACGACGTGGTAGGTGAGGACGCTCTGCAGCATCGCCTTGTTCTCGGGGCGAAGCAGGGTGGTGACGGTGCCGGCGGGAAGCCGGTCGAACGCCGAATTGACCGGTGCGAAGACGGTGAACGGACCGGCGCCCGACAGGGTGTCGACCAGGCCCGCTGCCTTCACGGCGGCGACCAGGGTGGTGTGATCCTTCGAATTGACCGCATTCTCGATGATGTTGCGCGACGCGTACATCGGCGCGCCGCCGACCGTCACGGTGGCTTCGGTGCCGGCGGACATGCCGCCCATGTCGTCGTTCATGGTCGAGCAGGCGGACAGCCAGCTGGCGCCTGCGGTAAGCAGTGCGGCCGCGGCGATGTTCCTGATGCGCATTGAAATCCTCCTGTGTGGCGAGCCTCTGTGGTGGGCTGCGGGAGGAGCTACGGGGCGCGAGCCGCCGCGGATGCAGGCGCGGCTAGATTTGCCGAAGCGGCGCGCTGGCGATCACTTCGCCGGGCTTGCCGGTGCGCGAGCCGCCCGGTTGTTCCACTGACACGGCGAGCGCGGTGTCGGCGTGGACCTCGGGGAGGAGGGCTGCCGGGATGGAATGGCGGCGCGGTGCATCCGGTGCGATCACGCCGAGCGAGACCGGGATGCCGGAGGCGGGGATCAGCCAAAGCTCGTGCGAATGGTCGGCAACGGCGGCGAGCCGGGTCGGCGTGACGAGCAGGCTGCGCCGGTCGGCGGAGATGGTGACGGCGAGCGACGCGTCTCCCGCCTCCGTGGCCAGTGCGGCGACGAGCGCCGGCGCTTCCGCCGTGGGCGTGGGCCGCTGTGGCACCGGCGGGTCGGGCTGGGCGACGCGGAGGCCAAGGAACAGCGCAAGGCCGGCGGCAAGCGCGGTCATTGCGCCGGCATAGCCCTTCCACAGCCGCTCGCGGCGGCGGAAGCGGATAACCGTGTCGAGCGCCGCATTGCCTTCGGCGCCGATCGCGCTCTCGATCCGGCCCCACAGCTCGGCGGGCGGGGGCACGTCCTCGACACCGTCGAACATCGGCCCAAGCCGCTGCTCCCAGGCGGTGACCGCACCGGCGAACTCCGGATCGGTGGCAAGCCGGCCGCGCGCGCCGAGCAGCTCCTCGCCCTCCAGCAGGCGGAGCACAGATTCGGCGGCGAGGAGATCCCGTTCCTCGTGGGGCTCGAACGTCTCGCTCATCGCTCGAGACAATCCTTGAGGCGCAGCAGGCCGCGCCGGATCCAGCTCTTCATCGTACCCAGCGGCACCGCCCCGCGGGCGGCAAGCTCGGGATAGGAAAGCCCTTCATAGAAGGCGCCGCGGATCGCGCGGTTCTGCCGGTCCTCGAGTTCGCCAAGGCAGGCGGAAATCCGGCTGGCGTCTTCGGCCTCGCTTAGACGGGCAAGCGCATCGGGCGCGCCGTCGGGCACTTCGGCGGCGTCCTCCACAGGCGCCACTTGCCGCGTGCCGCGCGCCCGCACGCGGTCGATTGAGCGGTTGCGCGCCAGGGCCGCGAGCCAGGTGATCGGGCTTGCCCGCGCCGGGTCGAAGCTCCCTGCCTTTCGCCAGACATTGATGTAGATGTCCTGCAACGCGTCCTCTGCCTCGCTCCTGTCGCCTAAGATACGCAGGCAGATGCCGAACAGCTTCGCGCTGCTTTTCTGATACACCTCGGCAAGCGCCGGCCGGCTCCCCTCGCCGACACGGGCAAGGGCGGCCGAGAGCTGGTCGCGTTCAGAGGAAGCGGAGGAAGAAGCCACTCGGGGAATGTGGCAGATTGTCATCCCCCGAACAATCTAGGTTAGACACTTTCGCGAAGCCCCCGCATCCGCCCTCTTCGGGGGCCCGTAGCTTCCCGCGCAGCCTTCCCCGGCGGCGTGAGTTGGTAGGCTGGTTGATGGTCAAAAATCCGCCTTATTGAGTCTGCAGGGGGAGTGACCATATTGGGGTCAACCGCGCCCACGCGGGCGGCAACGCAATTTGTTGAGGAATTTCAACGGTGAAACTGGCAACTGCCCTTCGGCCGAGCTTCTGGAGGCGTGAGCATCATCTCGACAAGATGACGTTCCGCGATCTGGTCATCGCCTATTTCCAATATCCGGCGATCATCGCCTACCTGCTCCTCGCCGCGGTGGCGGTGGTGCTGTTCGCCTATCAGCCCGCCCCGCTGGTTCCGACGCTGGCCGCAATTGCCGCGGCGACCGTGATCTACCCGTTCGTCTGGTACGTGCTTCACCGCTGGGTTCTGCACAGCCGCTGGATGTTCAAGATGCCGCTGCTCGCCGCGACCTGGAAGCGCATCCATTACGATCACCACCAGGATCCCAACCACCTGGAAGTGCTGTTCGGCGCGCTGCACACGACGCTGCCGACCATCGGCATTGCCACCCTGCCGCTCGGCTGGGCGATCGGCGAGGCGATTGCGCCCGGCTTCGGCTTCGGCGCCGCGATGGCCGCCTTCGCGACCGGTCTGCTGACCACCTGCTTTTATGAGTTCGTCCACTGCATCCAGCATCTGGCCTACAAGCCGAAAAAGAAGCTGCTGCAGGAAATGAAGAAGCGCCACATGGCCCACCATTTCCACGACGAAAATGGCAATTACGGCATCACCACCTTCTTCTGGGACAAGCTGTTCGGCACCTTCTACGACCGCCCGGAGCGGCCCAAGAAGTCGGAAACCGTGTTCAACCTCGGCTACACCCCGGAAATTGCCGAGCGTTACCCCCACGTCGCGCGCCTCTCCGGCGGCGTCGCCACCGGCCATCCAAGGCAGCGCAGCCGCGAAGGCTGAGGGCCCGTACCCTGGCTGAGATGCTTCCCATCCCTGAAAGGGGGGAGCGGCGCCCAACCCCCGACCCGCTCGTCTCGAGCGAAGTCGAGAGACGCCGGCACGGAGCTCGCAACCGCATCTCTCGACTTCGCTCGAGATGAACGCGGTTGGAGTTTGATCAGGGTTGGAGTTTGATCAGGGTTGGGGATGAACGGGGCTGGCTCGGGATAAAAGCCACCGCCTGACACTCGCCGGCGCGGGCGCGTCCGTTCAGCCGATGAAGAAGTCCCAGAGCAGCTTCAAGTTGAGGGCGATGATCAGGGCGGAGATCGCCCATGCGCCCACCGCGAGCCAGACGGGATTGGCGAAGGGACCCATCTTCGCCCGGTCGCTGGTGAAGCGGACCAGCGGCACGATGGCGAAGGGGAGCTGGAGCGAGAGGATGACCTGGCTCAGCACCAAGAGCTTGGCGGTGCCGCTTTCACCGTAAAGAACGGCCACGATCACCGCCGGCACGATGGCCAGCAGGCGGGTCACCAGCCGGCGCGCCCAGGCCGGCAAGCGGATGTCGAGGAACCCCTCCATCACGATCTGCCCGGCAAGGGTGGCGGTGATCGTGGAATTCTGGCCCGAGGCGAGCAGCGCCACCGCAAAGAGCGTGCTGGCGATCCCGGCGCCGAGCATCGGCGTCAGCAGGTGGTAGGCGTCCTGGATCTCGGCGACGTCGGTCCGCCCGGCGCTATGAAAGGCGGAGGCGGCAAGGATCAGGATCGCGCCGTTGATGAACAGCGCGAAGCCCAAGGCGATGCAGGAATCCCAGGTCGCGTAGCGAACCGCCTGGCGCTTGCCGGCTTCGGTCTGGTCGAAGCGGCGGGTCTGCACGATTGCGGAATGGAGGTAGAGATTATGGGGCATCACCGTCGCCCCGATAATTCCAATGGCGATGAACAGCATCGCCGGATTGGTGGCGATCTGGGTGCTCGGCACCAGCCCGCCGGCGATTGCGGCCAGGCTCGGCTGGGACATGAGCAATTCGACCAGGAAGCAGCCGGCGATGATCACCAGCAGCGACACCACGAACGCCTCCAGCCGTCGGAACCCGCGGCGCTGGAGGGCAAGGATCAGGAACACGTCGAGCGCGGTCAGGCAGACGCCCCAGACCAGCGGAATTCCGAACAGCAATTGCAGGGCGATCGCGGTGCCGATCACTTCGGCGAGATCGCAGGCGATGATCGCCAGTTCGCACACCAGCCAGAGCAGATAACGGACCGGGCGGCTGTAATGCGCGCTGCAGGCCTGGGCGAGGTCCATGCCGGTGACGATGCCGAGCTTCGCGGACAGCGACTGGAGCACCATCGCCATGATGTTCGAGATCAAGATAACGGAAAGAAGCGTGTAGCCGAAGGCCGAGCCGCCGGCGATCCCGGTCGCCCAATTGCCCGGGTCCATATAGCCGACCGCGACGAGGTAGCCGGGCCCGGTGAACGCGAAAAGCTTCGACCACCAGCGGGCGCTGTCGGCCGGCACCGCCACCGAGCGGTGGGATTCGGCAAGGCTCGGCCGCGGCACCGCCGCGGCCTGCCCTTCCATTCCCGTCGTCGCTGCGCTTCCCGCGGGCGGCGGCGTCATTCAATTCCCCTGGCTCAACCGCCCGGTCAGTCGGCGGTGCTCGACCTTATCGTACCATTGACGCCGCTCGGGAAGAAGCCGCCCTGTTGCGCGGCCGCGGCGGTGAGATAGACGATGTTGAGTACATCGCCTGCACTGCGGCTGAAGGCGATCCCCGAGCTGTCGGTCGGCACGATGTTGGACTGATCGCCGCGCATGCGCACGCCCTGATCCTTGTCGCTTGGGCTGTCGAGGCTGTCGCGGGCGTCCGAGATCTTCTCGGTTGCATCGACCAGCGCCGGAGCGGCGATGCCCTTGCCGTAGAGCACGGTTCGGACCAGACCGGCATGATAGGCTTCGGCGGCAAGGATGCCGGCCGCCGCTTCCAGGAAGGTCTTGCTGGTCAGGAGCGGTGCGGCGCCCTTGTAGGCGGTGACGCCGACATCCTCGAAGATATAGGCGCCGAGCAGGAAGTTCTCGTCGTTGGCATACGGATCGAAGGACTGGCCGGCTCCGATCAACCCAGCGGCGCGCGCGGCGGCGGAGAAGGCGCCGGTCGCACTGGCCGAAATATCGATTGCCGGCTGGGCAACGGCGGTGGCGCCGATCGCCGTACGGAGGAAGGCGACGTGCTGGCGCTCGTCGACCGCGATTTCGCGGGCATAAGCGGCAACCTGCTGATCGGTGAAGGTCACCTGCCGGCCCCCCGAAACCTGGCCCCTTGTGCCCGTGCCGCCCAGCAGGCTTTCCGGAAGATAGCTGCCGGTGGCGGCGATCGCGTAGAACTGGGCTTCGAGATATTCGAGGTTGAGCGCGAAGTTGAGGATGTCGCCGTCGGTGATCCCGGTTGCGGGCGGCGGCGGCGGCGGCGTGCCGGAGGTCGGCGGCGGCGGCGGCGGCGGCGTATTGTTGTTGTTGTTGTCGTCGCCGCCGAAGCAGCCGGCGAGCAGGCCGGTGCCGGCCGCGGCGATTGCGGCGGAGCTGCCGCTGCGCAGGAAGGCACGGCGCTCCACTCGGCGGGCCTCGCTTGCTTCAAGAACCTGCATCAGTTTGTCGTGGGTTTCGGTATCGGACATCGGGAGCCTCCC